>CAMLNT010000009.1 GCA_946481425.1 uncultured Brevundimonas sp. | reverse complement strand
GTCTCGTAGGTCGAGTACATGTAGGCGGTGGCCGAGGCGAACTCGGCGGCGCAGGTGTCGATGCGCTTGAAGACCGGGCGAACCTCAAGGGCGCGGCGCGCCTTGCGGACGGCGGCCTCGGTCGCGCCGGTCAGTTTGGCCAGACGGGCGTCGGAGAAGCCCTTGGCCTTGAGTTTGCGGAACTCGGTCGCGTCGGTCGGCAGGCCGGTGACGCGCAGGTGGCCTTCGGCGCGGACCAAGTCGGCGATCTGGCGCAGGAACCAGGGCTCGTACGAACAGGCGGCTGCGACTTCGTCGACCGACAGGCCGTGGCGGAAGGCCTGGGCGATGACGCGGATGCGGTCCGGCGTCGGCTGGCCCAGCGCGCGGATCACGGCGGCCCTGGCGGAGGCGTCGTCCTCGACGCCGGCGACGCCGTCGATCTCGATCTCGTCGAAACCGGTCAGGCCAGTCTCAAGCCCTCGCAGGGCCTTCTGCATCGACTCCTGGAAAGTCCGGCCGATGGCCATGACCTCGCCGACAGACTTCATCGAGGTGCCCAGCAGGGGTTCCGAACCCGGATACTTCTCGAAGGCGAAGCGCGGGATCTTGGTGACGACGTAGTCGATCGACGGCTCGAACGAGGCCGGCGTCACCTGGGTGATGTCGTTCTGCAGTTCGTCGAGCGTGTAGCCGACGGCCAGGCGGGCGGCGACCTTGGCGATCGGAAAGCCGGTGGCCTTGGAAGCCAGCGCCGAGGACCGCGACACGCGCGGGTTCATCTCGATAACAACCATGCGGCCGTCGGCCGGGTTGATCGCCCACTGAACGTTGGAGCCGCCCGTCTCGACCCCGATCTCGCGCAGCACGTTGATCGAGCCGGTCCGCATCCGCTGATATTCCTTGTCGGTCAGCGTGAGGGCGGGGGCGACGGTGATGCTGTCGCCGGTATGAACGCCCATGGGGTCCACATTCTCGATCGAGCAGATGATGATGCAGTTGTCCGCCGTGTCGCGGACGACCTCCATCTCGTATTCCTTCCAGCCGAGGACGCTTTCCTCGATCAGCACCTCGGTCGTCGGCGACAGGTCCAGCCCGCGCAGGACGATCTCCTCGAATTCCTCGCGGTTATAGGCGATGCCACCGCCGGTGCCGGCCAAGGTGAAGGACGGGCGGATGACCGCCGGCAGGCCGACGAATTCCAGGCCCTCCAGCGCCTCTTCCATCGAATGGGCGGCCTTGGAGCGGGGCGATTCCAGGCCCAGCTTGTCCATGGCGTCGCGGAACTTCTGGCGATCCTCGGCCTTGTCGATGACCTCGGCTTTGGCCCCGATCATCTCGACGCCGAATTTCTCCAGCGTTCCGGCTTCGTGGAGGGCCAGGGCCGTGTTCAGCGCGGTCTGCCCACCCATCGTCGGCAGCAGGGCGTCCGGCCGCTCCTTGGCGATGATTTTCTCGACGATCTCCGGGGTGATCGGCTCGATGTAGGTGGCGTCTGCCACCTCCGGATCGGTCATGATCGTGGCCGGGTTCGAGTTCACCAGGATGACCCGGTAGCCCTCGGCCTTCAGCGCCTTGCAGGCCTGGACGCCCGAATAGTCGAACTCGCACGCCTGGCCGATGACGATCGGCCCGGCGCCGATGATGAGGATCGAGGAGATGTCTGTACGTTTGGGCATGTCAGTTCGTCACCACCGCGCACTCCCAGCCATCGTAATCGACCTGGAAGGCCGCGGCCCAGGATTGCATCATCGAAGAAGTGGAGGCGAACGACGCTTCGTCGACCGCCATGGTCATTTCCAGCACCAGGGACTCCTCGTCCCCGCGCGTGAGGAAGCCGGCGCGGCGAGCGACCTCGTTCAGGTCGCCGAGCCCGTGGTCGTCGCCATAGAAGTAAAATAGGGTGTGGTGCGGCGTACGCCCGGTGTCGCCCTGGGAGGCCAGGGCGGCGCGCACCATGGCGTCCTTCTCATCCTGGCTGACGTCTGACACGGGGGCGGGCTTCCTTGCGCGCGTGGAGGCGCCGCCGGCGGGCCGGGGCGATTCCGTGAGGGTTGTTGGCTAAGCGGCCCGTTTAGAGACGGCACGGGCCCGCCGCAACAAGCAATGCGAAGTTTCGACGAAACGTCGGTTGGCGCACCCTAGAGGTAGCTGAGCCACCAGTCGCGTCGCGCAGCCTTGAGCCGCCCGAACCAGGCGCAGAGCGGGTAGAGCACGACCAGCACGCCGATCCAGACGACATAGACGACCCAGAGGGGGAAGCCCCATCCGGCCTCGACCAGAGGCTGGGGATTGGCCAGCACGTTCTGGAAGGTCGCGAACGGATATCCCATCGCCAGACCGATCACGACCATCGCAGTGTGAGCCAGCAGGATGTGAGCGATGTAGACGAAGAACGGCACCCGCCCGTAGGTCCGGAAAATGTGAGCGACCGGGCCGGAGGCGTTCTCCAGCCGGGGGAGCAGCAGGAACGCTGGCCCGAGCGTCATCACGACATAGAGCAGGCTCGGCGGGTACTTGGTCGTGTCGAAGAAGTCGCCGACGGTCTGCCAGAGGCTGGGCCAGCCATCCCAATGGTTCGGGTCGCCATAGAGGTCGATGCCGCGCACGACGACGAACAGCGCGATCATCGCGAGGCCCGTTGTCGTCAGGAAGCGCGCCCGCTCTTCCGGCTCGGCCAGGAAGATGGCGCCCAACCCGTAGCCGGTCGCCATGACGCCGATCCAGGGCAGCAGCGGATAGACCGCGAAGCCGACGAAGTTTCCGTCGATAATGAGCGGCCCCTGGTCGTGCATGACGTTCCAGATCCAGCCGCTGGGGCCGAACATTTCCGGCGTGATCGGGTCGAGCAGATTGTGCAGGGCGAGGATCGCCAGGCCGATGCCGAAGACCGCCACGCGGGGCAACCAGATCAGTCCGGCCAGGACTATCATCGAGGCGCCGATGGCCCAGATGACGATCAGCGGCAGGCCGCCGGGCCAGGCGAAGTTCCAGGCGAGGTTGATGAGGGTGAACTCCATCACCACCAGGAACAGACCTCGGGTAAGCAGGAACCGCGAAAGCCGTCCACGGCTGTCGACCTTCGAGCCATAGAGGAAGGCTGAGACGCCCGCGAGGAAGACGAAGACCGGCGCGCAGAAGTGAGTAATCCAGCGCGTGAGGTAGAGCCAGACGGACGTCTGTTCGACATCCAGCGGGTTCATAGTGAAGGCCGCGATGTGGAAGTAGTCGCGCACGTGATCCAGGGCCATCAGGCAGATGACCAAGCCGCGCAGGATATCGATCGAGGCGAGGCGCTGCCCACCGCCGAACGGCGCGGGGAGATCAGGGTCGAGCGCCAGCATTGGCTTGGCGAGCGCAGACCTGGCCATGATGACGTCCCCCCGGCGTTTCGACGAGAGGTTGCACGGCCGGGCCGGCGGATTCAATCCCGCCGGCGTACCTCGCTAGTCCATCATTCGGGCAAAACGGTCGAACAGGTACAGGCTGTCCGTCGGGCCGGGCGAGGCCTCGGGGTGGTGCTGGACGCTGAACACAGGGCGGTCCTTGAGGGCAATGCCGCAGTTGGTCCCGTCGAACAGGCTGACGTGGGTCTCGACGACGGCTTCAGGCAGGGTGTCGCGGTCGACCGTGAAGCCGTGGTTCATCGAGACGATCTCGACCTTGCCGGTGGTCAGGTCCTTGACCGGGTGGTTCGCGCCGTGATGGCCCTGCTCCATCTTCACGGTCTTTGCGCCGAGCGCGATCGCAAGCATCTGATGACCCAGGCAGATACCGAAGACGGGCTTGCCGCTGTCGACAAGTTTGCGGATCTCGGGGACGGCATATGCGCCGGTGGCGGCCGGGTCGCCCGGGCCATTCGACAGGACGACGCCGTCCGGGTTGCGGGCGAGGATGTCCTCGGCCGACGTCCCGGCCGGGACCACAGTGATTTTCGCGCCGGTCGAGGCGAGGGCCCGCAGGATGTTGCGCTTTACGCCATAGTCGATGACGACGACCGACTTGCCCGAAGCCTCGGCGCGCGGATAGCCCTCGGGCCAGTCCCACAGTCCCTGATCCCAATCGAAAGCCTGGAGCGTCGAAGCGGGCTTAGCGAGGTCCAGGCCGACTAGCCCCTTCCAATCGCGGGCGCGGGCGACGAGGGCGTCAAGGTCGAACAGGCCGTCGGGATTGTGGGCGATCACCGCGTGCGGCGCGCCGGAATCGCGGATGCGGGCGGTCAGGGCCCGCGTGTCGACACCCGCTACGCCGACGACGCTCCGGAGCTTCATCCACTGATCAAGGCTGGCCTCGGAGCGCCAGTTGGCGGGGTCGGTCGGCAGGTCGCGGAAGACTGCGCCGACCGCGGCGGTTCTGGCGTCCCCGCCCGTCGCCTGTTCGACGTCCTCCACATTCACGCCGACATTGCCGACGTGGGGGAAGGTGAACGCCAGGATCTGGCTCATGTAGGAGGGGTCTGTGAGGATTTCCTGATAGCCGGTCATGGCGGTGTTGAAGACCACCTCGCCGAGGGCGTCGCCTACGGCGCCGACGCCGACGCCCTGGAAGATGGCGCCGTCCGCGAGGGCCAGAACCCCGGTCACGCCTTTGAGCAGTTCGGTCATGGCCGTCTCCTTGCGCCGAGTCCCGGCGGACAAACGGCGGGGGGATTAGGGCGCTGATGGTCCCGGGTCAACGCGTCATTCGGCGATCCGGCTCCCGTCCCATGCGAGGACATGGCCGCTGTCGTCAGGTTGGAGCTCGCCGATCACCCGCACGAGGTGGCCGGCGGAGACCTCGGGCGTGAACAGGCGCTCGGGCGGTACGCCCTTCTGGAAGGGTTCGCTCAGCGCGGTCGCGACCGTACCAGGGTGCAGGCCAGCGACTATGGCGCGGGGGTGGGAGCGCCCGAGTTCGATAGCGAAGTTGCGAAGGAGCATGTTCAGCGCCGCCTTGGAGGCGCGGTAGGCGTGCCAGCCGCCAAGCCTGTTGTCGCTGATCGAGCCTACGCGCGCCGACAGCACCGCGAAGACGGCGCGTCTATCGCGCGGCAGGAGCGGCAGGAAGTGCTTGGCGACAAGCGCCGGTCCGATGGCGTTGGTCCTGTAGTCGCGCAGCATGTGTTCGGCGGACATGGTCTTGAAACTGCGTTCCGGTGTCTGGCCGGCATGAAGCACGCCGGTGGCCACAACGATCAGGTCGGGCACACCGAGGGCGGCAGTCTCCGACGCGGCTCGGGCGACGCTGGCCTCGTCCTCGAGATCAAGGCCGGTGTCGCGACGGCTGAGCCGGAGAACTCGCTCATATTCGGGCGAGCGCTCGAGCTGGGCAGCGAGGGCTGCGCCGATGCCGCCTGCCGCACCAATGACGACCGCCAGGCTCATCCGGCGACTGGATCGCGTCTGCGGCGGACGAGGAACCACCCAAGGCTGGTGAGCGCGAAGAACGCCAAGGTGATCCACAGCAGACCCGTGCCCGCCGCCGCTACCGCCCAGGCCGAGAAGGCCAGACCGCCGGCCGCCAGGGCCCGGTCCAGGTTAGAGGCGGTGAACCGCAGCAGCGCGATGCAGCAAAGGACATAGACAATCAGGATCAGGATCGTGGTCAGCGCGATCAGCAGCCCGAACTGGCTGGAAAGGCTCGGCTGGGCCGAGAGGACCGCGATAAGGCTCATCAGCACCGCGTGGATGAGCGGGTTGGCGGGCGGCGTGATCGCACTGGTTCCGAAGGCGCGCGGCAGAAAGCCGTTGCGGGCCGCGGCGCGAGCGGTCTCCCCGGTCAGCATGATCCAGCCGCCGAGCGTGCCCAGGGCCTTGGCGACGGCGCAGACGGCCACGAAGCCGGCGGCCGCGGCGCCGATCGCGCGTCCTGCAAGGTCAGCGAACGGGCTGGTCGAGGTCGCGAGCTCGCCGGCCGGGATGACGCCGAACACCGCGACGGAGGCGGCGATGTAGACGACGGCGGCCAGGGCCACGCCGCCGAAGGTGGCGCGGCCGACATCCTGCGCCGGATCACGGAGGCGCTCGGTGAAGACCCCGGCGCTCTCGACGCCCAGGAAAGCCCAGAAGATCAGGGCCATGGACGCGGGAACTGTCTGGGCGAGCGAGGCGCCGTCGGGGCTCCAGGATGCGGCGAACACAGCCGCGTCGAAGGCCATGGCGCCGCCGACGATGGCGATGACGAGGGGCACGAGGCCGACCACCAGGGTCGCGCCGCCCAAGCGGGCGACCGTTCGCGCGCCGGCGAGATAGGCGAGGCTCATCAGCCAGATGAGGCCGACGTTGCACAGGATGCCAGGCCATCGGCCTTCGAGCACCGGGAAGAAATGGGCGAGGTAGCCGGTCGCGGCCACGGCGATGGCGCAGTTGCCGATCCAGCCGGCGGCCCAGTAGGCGAGCGAGGCGGTGTAACCAAAGAAGCGGCCGAGCGCCTCGCCGGACCAGTCGGTCAGGCCGTCGGCGGACGGACGCAGGCGGCCCAGCGCGGCGAAGACACCGGCCAGGATCAGGGCTCCGATCGAGGCCACGATCCAGCCGACCAGACTGGACGAGCCGATCGGCGCCAGGGTCGCGGGCAACAGAAAGACGCCCGAGCCGATCATATTTCCCGCGACCAGCAGGGCCGCCAGGCCCCAGCCGAGATTGCGTTCGGTCTTCGCCGGACTGTCCGTCATCTGATTTTCCCCGTTCCCGGGCCCTGCATCGCGGCATTGGGCTTCGAGGGCAAGAGGGGGAACATCGTTACGAGCCGTGAACCGCCGCGATACGGCGCTGGAACCAGGCGACGCCGGGCTCCTGAGCGGGGCTGAGGACGCCTGTGTCATAGGCCCCGGCGGCCAAGTTGGCCTGGACGGCCTCGCAGATGGCGGCGTCCTCGGCTGTCAGGCGGTCGGAGGCGACGAGGGCTTCGCCGAGGCCGTCGGCGCCGTCGTCATTGAGGAAAAGGTAGTCCAGCCGGGTCTGACCAGGGCCGGCAGGGACCATCCGCTCCAGCATGGCGCCGTCGCGGTAGACGTTCAGCGCCAGGTTTGGCCAGAGCCAGCCCCAGAGGCCGGCCTGCGGGCCCTGGCCGTGGCCGACGGCATCCTGGACGACGAGGTCGCCGTGCACGGTCGTCTCGACGGTGGTCCCGGAGAGCTCGTCGGCGAGGACAGGGTGGACCGCGCCGATGTGGTAGCTCTCGAGATAGTTCTCGGCATAGACCTTCCAGTCGCAGGCGATGGCGTGCTCGCGGCGGAAGGCGGGACGGGGAATCGACAGGTCGCGCTCGGTCATCAGGGCTTCGAGAGGGGCGACGTGGTCGGCGAGCGGCGCGGCGTCGGGATCCATGGTGGCGAAGACCAGGCCCCGCCACAGATCGAGCCGTAGCGAAAACAAGCCGAGGTCGCGGGGGTCGAAGCCCTCGGCCTGGCCGAAGCCGACGGCGGAGCGGAGGCGGCCGTCCAGAGTGTAACGCCAGCCGTGGTAGGCGCAGGTGAGTTCGCCCGCGCAGGAGCCGCTCGTGCCCTGGACCAGCGGACCGGCGCGGTGGCGGCAGACATTGTGAAACGCGCGCAGGGTCCCGTCCTTGCCCCGGATCGCGAACAGGCGGTGACCGGCGATGTCGGCGGCGATCCAGTCGCCGGGCTCTGGCGCTTCGGCCTCGTGGCCGAGAAAGAGCCAGGCCGAGCCGAAGATGGCCTGGCGTTCCCTGGCGTAGGCGTCAGGGTCGCCGTAGAGGCGGGCGGGCAGGGTGCGCTGCATGGGCGATGCATCGCCGGGTCGGACGCCGCCGTCAATGCGGTGCGGCGCCTTGGCGATCCCGGCGAGGCGGTCTAATCCGTCCGGCCCGAACGGAGCCGGTCTGCCATGCCCATCACCACCGTCGGCCTCGATGCCGACGACACCCTCTGGCACAACGAGACGATCTTCCGGCTGACCCACGATCGGTTCGCCGAGATGCTGGCCGAGCATGGCGACCGCGAGACGATCGAGGCGCGGCTGCATGAGACCGAGGGGCGCAACCTTCGGCTCTATGGCTACGGCATCAAGGGCTTCACCCTGTCGATGATCGAGACGGCGATGGAGCTGACGGACGGGAACCCGCCGCCGGGCGTGATCCGCGAGATCCTGGCGGCCGGGCGCGAGATGCTGGGCCATCCGGTCGAGCCGCTGCCGGGGGTGGACGAGGCGCTGGCGCAGCTGTCGGAGCGATACCGGCTGGTGCTGGTGACCAAGGGCGACCTGCTGGATCAGGAGCGGAAGCTCGCCGCCTCGGGGCTGGGCGAACTGTTCGCGGGCGTGGAGATCGTTTCGGAGAAGACGGCGGACACCTACCGGACCGTGTTCAACCGGCACGGCACCGGGCCCGGCGAGGCGGTGATGGCGGGCAATTCGATGAAGTCCGACGTCCTGCCGGCGATCGCGGCGGGGGCCTATGCCGCGCACATTCCGTATGTGATCACCTGGGCCCACGAGCTGGCCGATGCGCCCAAGGACGAGCCACGGTTCGCGGCGTTGGAGAACATCGCCGACCTGCCGGCGTGGGTGGACGGCCTCGGCTGAGGGGCGACAATCCACCGTGGACGTAAAAGCCCGAAAGTAGAGCTTTGTGGCGTGCGAATGGCGGCTCATTCGCAGGCCTGTTCGCGGGCGACGCGGTCGTGGAAGCGGGCGACCATGGTCTGGTACTGGGGGTCGAGCAGTTCTCCGCGCTGTAGCTGGAGGGCGAGTTCGACGGCGCGTTCCTGGATGAAGTCGCGCATCATCTCGCCGCGGGCCTCGGCGGCGTCGGGGTCATGCTCATCGTTGGTCCAGGGCAGGATGGCGTCGAGATCGGCGATGGTGCGGGCGGCGTCGGCGAAGCGGCGGGCGTCGAGCGCGCGCCCCAGACGCAGGGCCTGATCGGCGAGCGCCAGCGCCTTGCGTGCCAGAACGCCCGCCCTGAGAGCTGGAATGGGCCACAGGTTGCGCACGAAGGCGGCCTCGGCGTCGGTGGGCGGCCGGGTCAGGGGATCGTTCCCCGCGCCGTGGAGGGCCGAGGCCTCGGCCAGGGCGCCGGAGCCATGGTCATTGGCGGCCTGCTCCCAGGCGGTGGTCGGCGGCTGGAGCTGGGAGCGGGCATAGACCCGTTTGGTCCAGCCCTCGGCGGCGGCCCGCTTCCTGAGCGCCGAGACCGACACGCCGTAACGCGCGGCGACCGTGGGGGCCGAGGCGCCCGACAGATAGGCGTGGCGGATCAGATGCCAGGTCGACAGGCCGACGTGGCGATAGCTGGTTCTGGGCTTGGGCTGCATCGGGTCCTCTGAAGGTTTGTGAACCGTCGAGGATAGGGGCGGCCCGGGGGACGGGGATTTGCAGGGGGCGAGGAGGGCGAGATTACACGCCGAAGGTCCGGGAGGATTGGTGGTGGGGTGGAAATTCGGGCGGGGGAAGAAGCGTTAAGCAGGCGAAGTCCGTGCCGGCTTCCCGGCGGGGCGCTCGGCGGCGCCCGCGCTGTCAGGATGCCCGGAAGATCCCGCCCTCGCTGTTGACGACCCAAGGCTGGCCGAGGTGGTCGGCGGCGATGCGGACGCCGCCGCCCTGGAGGGCGAGCCAGTCGCTCGGCCCGGCGCCGGTGTAGCGGAATATGCCGTAGCCGCCGCCGACGGCGTTCGTGCCGATCACATAGACCTGACCGCCGCCGCTGCCGATGTCGCGCGCGGCGCCGGTGTGGCGGGTCCACTCGCCGCGGGAGCGCGAGAAGATCTGGCCCTGGTCGTTCACCACCCACGGGCGGCCGGAGCGGTCCACGGCGACGCGCACGGCGCCGCCGTCGATCCGTTCCCAGGCGCGGCGCCGGCGGCTCCAGCGATGGATGCTGTAACCCCCGCCGACGCGATCCGTGCCGGTGACGAAGACCTCGCCTCCGGCGGCGGCGATGTCGGTGGCTGCGCCGGGCATCTGGGTCCAGTCTGCGCCGTTCCAGCGGAAGATGCCGTTCTGGTCATTGACGACCCAGGGCGAGCCGGTGTCGTCGACGGAGATATTCGTCGCGGCGCCCGGAAGGCGCTCCCAGGCGTCGCCGACGTCACGCCCGTTCCAGCGGAAAATGCCGTAGCCGCCGCCGAGCGGATCGGCGCCGATGACAAAGACCTGGCCGCCGCCGCAACCGACGTCGCGCGCGGCCCCGGGAAGGCGCGTCCAGCTCATCGTGACCTGGGCAAGGCCCGGGACGGGGGCGAGGGCGGAAAGGGCCAGGCCGCCCGCGATCAAACCGCGGCGGGAGTGGTTGGAAAAGGACGGACCGGACATCACGGAACCCTCATCTGGGACGCCACTGGAAGGCCGTGGAACCCTGTTCGCTGAGAGCCGAATGGTCAAGCCTGTGCCCCGGGCGCGCATGCGCCCCCGGGCGCTCAGGGGCTGAGCGCTACAGCACCCCGATCATGCTGGCGACCAGCGGATGCCGCACGATGTCCTGCTCGGCCAGCCGGACCACGGCGATCTCGGGAACGGCTTCCAGCTTGGTGGCGATGTCGGCGAGGCCGGAGACGCCGGGCAGGAGGTCGGACTGGTGGGGGTCGCCGGTGACGACCATGGTGGAGTGCCAGCCCAGGCGGGTCAGCAGCATCTTGAGCTGGACGTAGGTGCAGTTCTGGGCCTCGTCGACGACGACGAAGGCGTTGTTGAGCGTGCGTCCGCGCATGTAGCCGATGGGGGCGATCTCGATCAGGCCCTCGGCCATCAGGTGGCCGACGCGCTTCATGGAGAGGCGGTCGGACAGGGCGTCGTAGAGGGGGCGCAGATAGGGGGCGAGCTTGTCCTCCATGGCGCCGGGCAGGAAGCCGATGCTCTCGCCGGCCTCGACCGCGGGGCGAGACAGGACGATGCGGCCGACCTTGCCGGCCTCCAGCGCCTCGACGGCCTTGGCGACGGCGAGATAGGTCTTGCCGGTGCCGGCCGGGCCGAGCGCCATGGTCAGGTTGCGGCTGTCGATGGCGTTGAGGAGCTGCGCCTGGCCGTCGGACTTGGGTTTGATCGTCTTGAGATAGCCCTGATCGCGAACCTCGTCATTGGCGCCGAGCGGCGACCAGCCGCCCCGCTCTGCGGGGAACCGACGGATCTTGCCGTCGTCGTAGGATTCGCGGGCTTGACGCTTGGCGGCGCGCTTGGTCATCGCAGGCTCCACACTCTAGGTGTCGGCGCAGCCGCAAGCGGCTGGCCCCGGGGCAAGAAAAAAGGGCGACACCGGAATCGGCGCGCCCTGGGCGGAGAGGCAGGAATGGGACTCGAACGGAGAGGGCGGCTTGCGCCCGGCGCCTGGACCTGACGGCGGGGGACCCCGCCGGCGACCTGAACGCAACACCCCGTTCTCCTCGCCTGGCCGAAGCGGTAGGCTTCGGCTCCGTATCCGAGAGAGGACCTCTCGAATCGCTCAACGACTTTGATGCTATCGTGGTTTACAGGCGGTTAAAGCCGTCTCTTCTTCAGAAGCAAAGAAAAGATACCGAGTTGTGATGGGAATATATCAGATCGGCGACAAGCAACCTCAGCTTCCCCCACAAGGTGAATACTGGATTGCGCCCACAGCGACCGTTCTAGGCGACGTGATTCTGCTGAAGGACGCAAGCGTCTGGTTCGGGGCGGTGATCCGGGGCGACAACGATCCGATCACCATCGGCGAGCGGTCCAATATCCAGGACAATTCGGTGCTTCACACCGACGAGGGGGTGCCGCTGACCATCGGCGCCGACGTCACGGTCGGGCACAAGGCGATGCTGCATGGCTGTACGGTGGGGGACAACTCCCTGATCGGCATCGGGGCGACGGTGCTGAACCGGGCGGTCATCGGCCGAAACTGCATCATCGGCGCCCACGCCCTGATCCCGGAGGGCAAGGTGATCCCGGACAACAGCCTCGTGGTGGGCGCGCCCGGGCGGGTGATCCGCGAACTGGGCGAGGCCGAGGCGGGATTCCTGAAGGCCTCCGCGGCGCACTATGTCGCGAACTGGAAGCGCTATGCGGCGGAGCTGAAGCCGCTCTGATCAGGCCAGGCGCTGGCCGTCCACGGCGGCCAGGCGCAGGGGCGGACGACGTCGCGGGGCGCTGGCGGCGGCCATCCGGATCGAGATCTCGGCGACAGGCCGGCCTTCGAGGTGGGCCAGGGTCGCCGTCGGCTGGATCAGGCCGATGAGGCGGTCGACGGAGCCGTCATTGCCGATCATGGGGGCCAGCAGGATCTCCAGCGGAATCTGGCCGCCATAGTCCGAGCGCCCGGTGGCCACCAGAGCGATCGGTACGCCGTCGCGCACGGTCTCCAGCGCCGCGCGGCGGGCCAGCGGACGGGCGACGGGTGAGAACAGTGCGAAGACGTCCGTTCCCTTGAGGGAGCGGCCGGTCAGGTCGCGCAGGGCCTCGCCCGCGATGCGGAAGGCCAGACGGTCGTCCTCGCGGGCCAGCAGGAACATCTGGGGCAGCAAGTCGGCCACGCGCGTCGGGTCGAAATCCGCGCGCAGCGGCGGCCGGCCCGCGTTGAGCGCGCCCCATGCCTCGATCAGCCGTGTCGTCCCGGGATGAAACAAATCGGTCTCCTTGCCGGGGTGAGGGGCAAGGGCCGGGCCGCGTGGCTAACGGAAAGGAAACGGTTTGCGGCTCGAATGCAGGCTGAGGCGACCCGCGTTCCGAGCGAGTCGCACCGAAACGGAGTCGGCGATGATCGCTCGCCTGTTGATCAAGTGGGGGCTGCCGGTCGTGGCGGCGCTGGCCGTCATGGCCGCCGCCGACGGCGCGGCCGCTCAATCCTGCCCGGATGAGTGCCCGCCGCCGCCACCGCCGCCGTGCGAGGACGAATGTCCGCCACCGCCGTGTGAGGACGATTGTCCCCCGCCGCCGTGCGAGGACGACTGCCCGCCGCCCCCGCCGGACTGCGAGGACGGAGAATACTGCCCGCCCAATATCGATATCGACATCGATGTGGGCGCCGAGGCCGAGGCCTCGGCGCTGGCGCGCGCCCAGGGCCGGGTCGACAGCTTCTCGATCTCGCGGGGCGAGCGCTCGACGATCGGCTTCGGCCGCGGCTACGGCGGCAACTCGGTGGCCTATGCCGCCCCGACCATCCTGAGCAACGTGGTGGTCCACGGTCCGGCCCGGGTGGTGCGTGTGCCCTATCAGGAGCGCCGGCGCATGGAGCGCCGCGTCGTGATGCAGGCCGTCTGCATCGACGCGCGCAGCGTGCCGCACCCGGCCTCACGCCTGAGGCCCGACCGGGACGTCTTCGACGACTACGAGGGCGAACTGTTCCGCTGCATCGCCGGGTCGTGGCTGCAGGTGACCTTCGCCGACTACGAGGGCGGGGATTTCAACTTCGACGGCGGCCAGACCCTGACCTGCCGGGCGGGCGAGGCGCTGTATCATGGGCGTGGCGGGCTGGTGGAATGCCGGCCCCAGACCCAGGAGCGCGACTGCTTCGAGCGCAGCCTGCTGCGCCGCTACGGCGCCGGCGTGTTCGTGCTGACCATGATCCGCGAGGAACTCTACGAGGAGTACCGCGAGGAAACGGTGGTCGAGACCTATTCGGGCATGAGCCTGGTGCTGGACGGCGGCGTCGGCGGCCGGGTTCACTAGAACCAGAACACGGCGTTCAGGCCCGCTTCAGGTGGGGAACGCCATAAAGGGACCGTCGGCTCTCCGTCGACAACCTGAGCGCCTTAGGCCCCCTCGCGACGCATGACGCGAGGGGGTTTTCTTTTGCCTACTGGGTGGGCCGGGGCACGACCCGCACCCGCCAGGAGCGGTCTGGCACCAGATAGGTGCGTGCGACGGCCTGGAGGTCTTCTGGCGTGACCCGTTCCAGATCGGCGATGACCGTGCGGATGGCGTCCAGTCGGGTCGGCTCGGTCTGCAGGCCTTCCAGGTTGCCCAGCCAGTATTCGTTGCCGGCGCGGCTGCGCTGGAGCGTCTCGACCAGTGGCCGTCGGGCCCGCTCCAGTTCGTCGGCGCTGACCGGATCGTCGCGGAGCTGGGCGGCAATGCGTTCGACGTCGGCGAAGAAGCCGTCCAGCCGTTCCGGCGGGGCCTCGATTGAGGCCGACAGATAGCCGTAGCCGGGAATGTCCCAGCTGGGGTTGGAGTTGGCCGACGGGGAGTAGGTCACAGCCTGACCCTCGCGCAGCTCATCGGTCAGCCGGAGCTGCAGGACCGCCGAGAGGACATTGAGCGTGCGGGCGCGATAGACGTCGGACGGCGCGTCGGTGGTCGACCAGGCCAGGAAGCCGAGCCCCTGATCCGCGCGACCCGTGTGGGTCAGGACCACCTCGGGCTCGCCGGCGGGGAAGCGGACGGCGAGATTGGCCGGGGCGGCCTCGCCACGGGCGGGCAGGGCCCCGAACGTCGAGGCCACAGAGGCGATCGCCGTCTCCAGGTCGAAGTCGCCCACGACCACGATCTCGGTGGGCGCCGAGGCCAGGGACGGGGCGACCAGACCCTGAAGGTCCGACAGCTGGGCTTCAGCCAACTGGGCGCGGTCAGGGAACGCCCAGCGCAGGTCTCCGCCGCGCAGCAGGGCGCCCGCGTCCAGGCCGAAAGCCCCGCCCGGCGTCGCCCGGATCTGGTCGATGCCGGCCAGATAGGCGGTGCGGACCCGTTCGAAAGCCTGCGGCCGCCAGGCGGCATCGGTTGCATAGGCCGCCAGCGCCTGAAGCTGGATGTCGAAATCCTCGGGGCGGGTCGAGGCGCTCAGGGCGAAGCGCTCGTCGGCGATACCGAAGCCGGTCGAGACGACGTTGGCGGCCAGGACGGCTTCCATATCCTCGCGGCTGATCCGGCCCAGTCCGCCCTCGATGAGGGCCGAGGAGGCGGCCCAGGTGGGCAGGACGCGGTCATTGGGCAGCGACAGGCGACCGCCGGCGAAACTGGCGGAGATGAAGATCTGGTCGTCGCGGAAGTCGGTGGGCTTGAGCGTCAGGCGGACGCCGTTTTCGAAGCGTAGCGTGGTGACGCCGATATCCGCGATCTCGGCGCGCTCGACGACCTGACCGGGCGGGCCGAACGCCGTGTAGGGCCAGGCCTGACTTTCGGCGGCCGACGCGGCCTCGACGGCGCCTGCCCGGGCCTGGGCCAGGGCCGCCATGACGGCGTCGGCTCCCCCTTCGACCGGCTCCGGCGAGGAGAGGAAGACGAGCGGCCCGTCGCCTTGCATCGACTGGCGCAGCTCGGCCATCACGGCTTCCGGCGTCAGGCCGTCGACGACGGCTTCGAAGCGGGCGAGGTCATCGGCCGGCGCGGTGAACACATCCTCATCGTTGACGGAACCGGCCAGGGCGTCAGCCAGGCTGGGTGTCTGACGCGTGGCGGCGCCGGCGACATAGGCCTGGTAGCCGGTGCGGTATTCGGTGATCTCGCGCTGGAGCTCCTCGGCCGTGATCCCGAACTCGAGGATGCGACGGCGTTCCTGCTCGAGGGCGGCAAGCGCCTCGGCCCAGGCGCCGGGCTGGTAGGCGGCGCTGAGTGAAACCTGGTCCTGGCTGTCGATGACGGTCCCGCGCGAGCCGGAGGCGGACACGAAGGGCGGGGCTTCCCCCCGGGCCAGGCGCTGGAGCCTGCGGTTGAAGACCGACCATCCCAGTGAACGCACGAGATCGCGCGCGCGATTGGCGCGGGTGTCAGGCGACAGGTCGGCCGGCGCGACCCAGGCCAGTTCGATCATGGGCTGGGCGCCGGGCTCGTGGAAGACGAAGGCCTCGGGCTGACGCGCAGCCACAGCGCCGAGATCGGGTTCGGGGCCGTTCGGCGTGCTGTTTGTCCAGTCGGAGAACTCGGCGCGGATGCGAGCCTCCATCCGGTCCACGTCGAAATCGCCGACGGCGATCAGGGTCGCCCGTTCGGGCCGGTAGTAGGCGTCGTAGAAGGCGGCGAAGCGCTCGCGCGGCGCGTTCGACAGGATTTCGGGGTCGCCGATCGGGAAACGTCGGGGCGCGAGCTGGCCGCGCAGCAGGAAATCGTAGTTGGCCAGGGCCATGCGCAGGCCCGGGCTGGCGCGGGTGCGCTCCTCGGACAGGACGATGCCGCGTTCCCGGTCGATCGCATCGGCGGCCAGTGTCGCCTCGCCGGCCATGTCGCGCATGATCATGAGGGCCGTCGAGACCGTCTCATCGTCGGTACGCGGCAGATCGAGCTGGTAGACCGTCTGGTCAAAGCTTGTGAAGGCGTTGGTGTCGGGCCCGAAGGCGAGGCCGAGGCGCTCGAGAATCGGCAACAGATCGCCTTCGGGCACGCTGTCGGTGCCATTGAACGCCATGTGTTCCATGAAGTGGGCTAAGCCGAGCTGGTCCTCCTGCTCCATCAGCGAGCCGGCGTCGATGCGCAGGCGCAGTGCGGCCTGGCCGGGCGGCGTGGCGTTGCGCAGGATCGCGTAGCGCATACCGTTGGGCAGGGTCCCGAACCGGACGGCGGGGTCGGGCGCAATATCGCTGGCGGTCTGGGCCCAATCGGTGCGCGACTGGCGGAGGGTCGAAGCCGGGACGCTCTCCTGAACCGCCGAGGTCTGGGCGAAGGCGACGGACGCCGGCGCTGCGAGACAGGTCGCCAGCGCAAGGACCGAGACGACAGACAGGGCTTTGAGAGAACGCATAGAAGACTCTTGATCAGGGGAAGGCGTCACCCTGACCAGATGCAGACGGAATGCAACCGTGGCGGCGAGGCGATCAGTCGGTGAAGGTGATTTCCGCGCCGTCCAGCTGGCAGACGTCGACGGCGAACAGGCGGGCGTCGCCGCCGCTCTGGAACAGGGCCTTCATGTCATAGAGGCAGCCGCCGAGACTGGGCCGAAGGATGACTTCCACGCGCTCGCCCGGCGCGACGACCCGGCCCGCCAGCCGATCCTGACCCCAGGCGTGGGAATCGGGACGCGACAGGTTGAAGGTCTCAAGCGGCGAGCTGCCGCCGTTCTCGACGGTAAAACGGATTTCGCCGACCGGTCGGGCCATGACACCCGCAGCGAGCGAGACGGACACGGCCGCCACCGAAAACAAAACGAAAAGTCGCTTCTTCACGGCGACGCCCCCCGGCCTGGCCATGTCCTGTACCGGACGTTGCCGCGTGGTTCAGCGGCTGTCGACTCAACGCGCCTGAGAGGCGAATCGTCCGTGGGCGTCCTTGATGATCCGGCGAGTCTCGTCCCAGTCGACGCGCGCCAGCGCCGCGTTCAGCGGGAGAAAGACGGCGTCGGCGGCGTCGTCGCCCGGGCGGGGCTCGCCGCCGGTCCACACGGCGGCATAGTCGATCAAGACGTAGTGTCGGCCGTGCTCGGGGAACAGGCCGTCGACGATATCGACCAGGCCAAGAATCCGGGCTTCGACGCCCGTTTCCTCGGATAGTTCGCGCAGCGCGGCGTCGATCGCGCGTTCGCCGGGCTCTATGCGGCCGCCGGGCAGGCTCCACTGGCCCTGGCGGGGCGGCCGGCCGCGCCGGATCAGCAACACCTCGTCTCCCCTGAAGCAGACGACGCCGACGGCCGGGGTCGGGGTCATTGCATTTTCGTCGGTGGTGGGGACAGACATGGCGCATGGATACCGCCGCCCTTGATGCGCTGAAAGCCGCTGTCGGACCGGACGGCTGGACGGACGATGCAGACCGGATCGCGCCGCACCTGACCGAATGGCGCGGCGCCTGGCGGGGCCAGACACCCCTGATGCTGACGCCCGGCTCGACGGACGCGGTGGCGGCGGCGGTCAGGGTTTGCGCCTCCCACGGGATCGCCATCACGCCGCAGGGCGGCAACACCGGTCTGGTCGGCGGCCAGATCCCACAGGGCGAGGTGTTGCTGTCCCTCAAGCGGATGCGCCGGGTGCGGTCGGTGGCGCCGCTGGAAGACGTGATGGTGGTGGAAGCGGGGCTGACTCTGCTGGAGGCCCAGCAGGCGGCGGCGGGAGCGAACCGGTTGTTCCCCCTGAGTCTGGCGGCCGAGGGCTCGGCGACGGTGGGCGGGGTGATCTCGACAAATGCCGGCGGCACGGCCGTGCTCCGGTACGGCGTGGCGCGCGACCTGGTGCTGGGGCTGGAGGCGGTGCTGGCCGACGGGTCGGTGTTCCATGGCCTCAAGCGGCTGAGGAAGGACAACACCGGCTACGACCTCAAGCAGCTGCTGATTGGGGCGGAGGGGACGCTGGGGATCGTGACGGCGGCGGCGCTGAAGCTGTTTCCGGTCATGCGGTCGCGGGCGACGGCGATCGTCGGGCTCGAGACCGTCGAAGCGGCGCTTCACCTGCTGGCTATCGCCAAGGCGGAGACGGGCGGCGGCGTGGAGGCCTTCGAGCTGATGGGACGCCAGGGGCTCGACCTGGTGCTGGCCCATATCCCGGACACGCGCGATCCGCTGGAGACGGCCACACCGTGGGCGGTGTTGATCGAACTGGTAGCGGGGGAGGCCGAGGCGGCGGAGCGGGCGATGCAGCGCCTGCTGGAGACGGCGTTCGAGGGCGGGCTGATCGCGGACGCCGCGGTGGCGCAGACACAGGCCCACACCGCCGAATTCTGGCGGCTTCGCGAGGATATGTCCGCGGCCCAGAAGGCGGCGGGCGGTGGCTGGAAACACGACATCTCCCTGCCGCTGTCGGAAATCCCCGGCTTCATTCGCGAGACGGACGCGGCCCTGGCGGCGGCGCATCCGGGCGTCCGGCTCGTCACCTTCGGGCATCTCGGCGACGGCAACCTTCACTACAATGTCGTGCCGCCCTTGGATGAGGACCCGGCCGCCTTTGCCGCGCGGCGGGAGGACGGGGCGCGGATCGTGCACGATCGCGTGGCAGCCCGCGAAGGATCGATTTCGGCCGAGCACGGTCTGGGGGTGCTGAAGTCGGACGAGGCCCTGCGGTACAAGGACCCAGTCCAGGTCGCGACGATGCGGGCTGTGCGCCAGGCCCTGGACCCGCAGCGGATCATGAACCCGCGGGTGCTGTTCTAGCCATGTGCGTGGTCGCAATCGCGTGGAGGGCTCACCCGGACTACCCGCTGGTCGTGGCAGGCAATCGGGACGAGCTGCATGCGCGGGCCTCGGCGCCGCTGCATCGCTGGGACGATGGATCAGGCCTCATCGGCGGTAAGGACCTTGCGTCCGGCGGCATGTGGCTGGGCCTGAGCGAACAGGGCGGCTTCGGCGTGGTGACCAACCGCCGGTCGGACCTGCCGATGGACCCCGAAGCGCGGTCTCGAGGCCTGCTGCTGAGGGACTTGTTGTCCGATGCCACGATGGACGGTTTGGGTCGCATGGGCGCCTACAACCCGGTCAATCTCGGGCTGGTGCGAGGTGGGCGCGCGGAAGTGCTGGCGAACTGGCCGGACCCGCGCAGCCGCTCGAAGGAGCCGGGCCTTTTCGGGCTCGCCAATGGAGACATTGATGCGCCGTCGCCGCGAGCCGAGACATTGATACGGCGGCTGGAGCGGTGGCTCGAGGGGCCCGGCGATCTGGAGCCGCTTTTCGTGGCGCTGGCGGATCAGACGCCGACGGTGGATGAGCCGGCCGAAGCGCCGTTCGGCGCCCAGCCGCTGTTCATGCATCATCCGATCTATGGGACGCGCTGCTCGACCGTGATCGCGGTCGGAGCGAATGGACAGGGGCGGGTGGTCGAGCGGTCCTTCGATTCCGAGGGGCGCGCGATCGGCGAGGTCGAGCTGGCGTTCCGCTGGGGCTAGCGGGCGACGGCCTTCATTCCGATCGAGATGTCCTGGAGCTTTTCCGCATCGACAGGCGTCTGCTTGCCGATCATCAGGCGGCCGCCCATGAATTCCGGCGGGGCGTTGACGGCCTCGACGCAGCGAATGATGTCACCCTTCAGGTGGAAGACCGCGAAGCTTTCCCTGTCCGGGTCGCCGCGGACGACCTGGCGGTCGGCGTCGAAGGCGAGGCCCGCCATCTGGAGCTTGAGGTCGAACTGGTCTGACCAGAACCACGGCACTTCGGCCGGGGGCTGATCGCGGCCAGCGATGGCGGCGGCCGTCTGCTTGGCCTGTTCCAGGGCATTTGGAACGCTCTCGAAGCGTAGCGAGCGGTCGAACAGGGGCAGGGGACGGAAGGTCACGTCGCCGACGGCCCAGATGTGTGGATCGCTGGTGCGGGCCGTGCCGTCGACGACGACGCCGTTGGCGCAGTCAAGGCCAGCCGCCTGGGCCAGCTCGACATTCGGCTCAGCTCCGACACCGATCAGGACGGTGTCGCAATCGATACGCCGTCCATCCGTGAGCACGACGGCCTCAACCTGGCCGGCGCCCTCGAGGCGCTCGACCGACGCGCCCGTCAGCACCGATACGCCGCGACGCTCGTGGGCGGCCTCGTAGAAGCGGGACAGCACCCTGGAGGCGACGCGGGCGAGCACCCGGTCCTCCCGCTCGATCACCACCGCGGAGCCCCCAAGGGCCACGGCGGACGCGGCGGCCTCCAGACCGACATAGCCGCCGCCGACGACCGCGAGCCGGTGGCCCGGGCCGAGCCGGAGCTTCAGCGCCTCTGCGTCGGCGGCCGTGCGCAGGAAAAGGACGCCGTCCAGGTCGGCGCCCGGAGCCGGCAGGCGCCGCGCGCGTGCGCCGGTTGCGATGACCAGGGCGTCATAGGCGAAGGCTTCACCGCCGGCCAAGACCGTCCGCGCTTCGCGGTCGATCGCGGTGACCGACACACCGAGCCTGAGATCGACGCCGTTCTCGGCCCACCATTCGGGCGCCTTGAGCAGCAGGCTGTCGCCGTCCGCCTCGCCCTTGAGCCACGCCTTGGACAACGGCGGGCGCTGGTAGGGCGCCAGCGGCTCGTCTCCGATGAGGGTGATCGGGCCCTCGAAGCCGTATTGGCGCAGAAAGCCGGCGACGGAGCCGCCGGCGTGGCCGGCGCCGACGATCACGACACGGGAAATCGGATTGTTCATCACGACGGTTCTTCGGACAGGCGGCCATCGGGCGCAAGGGGCCGCGATCCTCGTCAGATGTTCGCGATCCTACCGCCGCTCGGCGAGTCAGGCTTGATCAGTGCCGAACTCGAAAACCCATGATATGTTCGCGGCATCCAGGGGGATAAGGGGAGCATATTCCATGCGCAAAGCTATCGTATTGGGCGCCGCGGTGATGTCGGCGCTGGCCATCGGGGTTGCCCCGCCGATGCCGGCCGAGGCCCAGCAGAACGTCATCATCATGCGCGTCTGCAACAACACCGCAGACACCGCCCAGGTGGCGATCTCGTATCAGCCGGTGAACTCCGGCTCATTCTATAACGAGGGCTGGTACAATGTGTCGCCAGGCCAGTGCCGCGACCTGGCGCGCACCACCAACGCCTACATGTACGGCTATGCCGAGGTCATCGATTCCGATGACGAGGTCTGGCAGGGCGACCACCCGCTGTGCGTCGCCTATCCCGGTCCGTACGACTTCTGGGACAACGGCTCGACCTATTGCGAGAGCTGGCAGGAGGTCCGCAACTTCGTGACGCTGCACGCCAACAACTGGGGCGTCTTCACCTGGAACCTCAACTACTGAGGAACCGGGCGGAATCGCCTATCGTCCGGGGCGAAAGGCGCCGGACATGATCAAGTATATCGGCTCCAAGCGTGCGCTTGTGGACCGGATCGTCGACCTGACGCAGACCCTGCTGCCCCATGGCGGCAGGGTTTGTGATCTTTTCAGCGGCGGGGCCCGCGTGGGTCACGCGCTGAAGGCGAGGGGATTCGTAGTCCACGCCAATGATCACAACGCCTATGCCCACACGCTCGCGACCGCGCTGGTGCAGGCGGATGCGGACCGGTGGCGCGAGCCGGCCGAGCGGCTGATCGCCGAACTCAATGCGGTTACCCCTGAGCCGGGTTGGTTCACCCGGACCTACTGCGAGGGCGCGCGCTTCTTCCACCCTGACAATGGCGCGAGGATCGACGCCGTTCGCGAGCGGATCGTGGCCCTGTCCCTGGAACCGGAACTCGAGGCCATTGCGATCACGGCGCTGATCCACGCGGCCGACAAGGTGGACTCCACCGCCGGCGTACAGATGGCCTATCTCAAGCGCTGGGCTCCCCGGGCGTTCAATCCGCTGGCGCTCAAGGTCCCGGAGCTGCTGCCGGGGCAAGGTCTGGCGACGCGGTCCGACGCTGAATCCCTCGCACCGACGATCGAGGCCGATCTGGTCTACCTGGACCCGCCCTACAACCAGCATTCCTACCTGGGCAACTACCATGTCTGGGAGAGCCTGGCGCTGTGGGACAAGCCGGAGACCTATGGGATCGCGGCCAAGCGCGCGGACGTGAGGACCCGCAAGAGCGCCTTCAATCGTCGCGGTACGATCCTTCCCGCTCTGACGCGGGTGATCGAGGGGCTCAAGGCGCCCAACCTGATCGTGTCCTTCAATGACGAGGGCTTCGTCGGGCGCGAGGACATGGAGGCCTTGCTGGCCGGGCGGGGATATCTGACGGTCATAGAGACGCCGAGGCCGCGTTACGTCGGCGCGCGGATCGGCATTCATAATCTGAAGGGGGAAAAGGTGGGCAAGGTAGGGCGTCTCAACAATGTCGAACGGCTGTTCGTCGTCAGCGAGAAGCCGCTGGCAGTGCGGGAAGCCGCCTGATGCGCGCGCTTATCGGGGGCGTGCTCGCCGCGCTGGCGCTGGCCGGATCGGTTGCGGCCCAGCAGCGGCCGCCGGTCGCGGAGCGGCCTGATTTTTCCGAGATGAGCCGGGCCGAAATCCGGGCGGTAATCCGGGCCATGCCCAAGGGCGGGGACCTGCACATCCACCTGTCCGGCGCGCCCTATGCGGAAACCTACCTGGCTTGGGCGGCCGAGGACGGTCTGTGCGTGGACACGGCCCGTTGGGCGCTCACGGACCCCTGCACGCCGGAAGGTGATCTGGTGCTGGCGTCGGCGCTTACACCGGATCAGCGGTCTCTCATGATGGACAGCCTGTCCACGCGCCGACCGGATTTCGCGGGCCGGAATGGTCACGACCAGTTCTTCACGGCTTTCGACCGGTTCGGCTGGACGCGGGAATACCGGCGCGGCGACATGCTGGCCGATCTGATGGCGACGCTGGCGGCGCAGAACACCTTCTACGTCGAGGTCATGTGGATGCCCCAGTCGCGACAGTCGCGCGATCTGGGCGCGGCGGCGGGAGATGGGTCGGACCTGGGCGCGATGGACGCGGCGATGGCGCCCGGTCTGCCGGCCCTTGTCCAGGCGGCTATGGCGGAGACGGACTCGGTCGAGGCGCGGGCGAGGGAGGTGCTGGGGTGCGAACCGTCCCCGGCGGTCGAGGGCCGTGCCGTCAGCTGGGACCCGCCTGGCGGCTGCCGGGTTGTGGTCCGCTATCTGGTCCAGGCCAATCGGTTAATCCCGCCGGCCCAGACCTATGGCCAGATCGCTTTGGGCGAGGCGTTGATCGGCGCAGACCCGCGCTGGGTCGGCCTTCAGCTCGTGGCGCCGGAGGATCATCCGAACGCGCTCGCCAACTACGATGCCCACATGGCGATGTTCGGTCGCCTTGCCGGGAGGGGCGTGCCGGTCTCCCTGCACGCCGGCGAATTGACCCTAGACTACGTGACGCCCGAGGAGATCAGCGATCACGTCAGGCTGGCTGTCGACGCCGGGGCGCGCCGCATCGGTCACGGCGTGGCGCTTCCGCATGAAGCGGACGCCGCCGATCTCGTGAGCGACATGGCGTCTGGTGGGGTCGCGGTGGAGGTGAACCTGACCTCCAACGACAGCATTCTGGGCATCGAAGGCGAGGACCACCCGGTGATCTGGCTGCGGCAGGCGGGCGTGCCGGTCGTCTATACGACCGACGACCCGGGCATCTCGCGCTCGGACCTGTCCAATGAGTACGCACGCGCCGTGTTCGACACCGGCGCGAGATATGAAGACCTGGTCACATCGGCGCGTAACGCGCTCGCGTTCAGCTTTCTGCCGGGCGAGGGACTTTGGCTGGACCCGGGTGTTTACGAACGAATGACGCCGGCCTGCGCCGGCCAGCGCAGCGGAGACCAATCCGCAGCGTGTCAGGCTCTGCTCGACGCGAGCGTCAAGGCTCGCGAGCAGTGGCGGTACGAAACCCTGCTGGCGACGTTCGAGCAGGACTGGGCCGAGCGTTAGTTCGGTTCGCCCGTCGCCGGGTCGGTCTCGGTTTCGTCGGGCGGCGGCACCTTGCCGCCTGCGGGCTCGGTGGCGGGTCGCGGGGGGTGGCCGTCGCCATCCGGCTTCTGGTTCTCGTATTCGACTTCGGGATTGTCGGGGCGGGGCTGTGTCATGTTGCTCAAACGCGCCGCGGGCCGCCAAGGTTCTGTTCACCCTTCCCGTGAACCACGCTGCAACGCCTGAGAGGCATGATGTCCCCAAGAGAGGGGCCCATGGACCTTAGCGTTGACCTGATTCAGGCCGAGGAAATCGGCGATGCGGAGCGCACGCTTTGGCGCAGCTTCGTCCAGCAGGACGAGGTGTACGCTTCGCCGTTCCTGTGGCCGGAGTTCTCCGAGATCGCGGGCGCGGTCGCACCGGGCGCCCGCATAGCCATCTTCCATCAGGGCGGCCGGATCGTGGGCTTTTTCCCGCATCAGATGCGCGGCAAGGCGGCCCAGCCGCTCGCGGCGCCGCTCAATGACTACCACGGCCTGATCATGGCGCCGGGCGAGGCGCGCCCGTTGCTGTCGGACATGCCACAGCACCTGCGCGCCGAGAGCCTGACGGTGAACGGCTGGACGCCGGCGGATGTGAACGGACCGAACCGCAAGGTGCTGATGGCCGACCTGCCGGACGGGTGGGATGCTTATTATGAGCAACGAAGGGCCGAACACGGCAAGTTCTTCAAGGACAAGGAACGCGCCCGCCGTTCGCTGGAGAAGGATCGCGGCGGTGAGGTCTGGACCCAGGTCGATGTGCGCGATCCCGCCCTGCTTGACGAGCTGATTGGCTGGAAGCGCGATCAGTACCAGCGCACGCGGCGCCACGACGTCTTCGCCTGCGGCTGGACTGCAGAGGTGCTGCACGCCCTCATGGCGGACCCACGCCCCGGATTTGGGGCCTGCCTGGCCGTGCTCTGGGCGGGCGACCGACCGGCGGGGCTGGAGTTCAGCCTCTACGCCGGGGACCACTACCACTTCTGGTTCCCGTCCTATGCGGCCGACGCCGCACGCTGTTCGCCGGGCGTCCTGCTTAGCCAGGATACGATGCGCCTGAAGTCGCCGGATGGTTTCAAGGTCTTCGACTTCGGGTTCGCCGGCGAATTCTACAAGAAGTACTTCTGCAATCGCGAGGACTGGGTCACCGAGGCCAGCGTGTTCCAGCCTGGCTGGCGTCAGTTCGCCGACAGGACGCTTGACCGGGTGTCGGTGGGCCCTGCGCGGCGACTGACCGGCAGCCTCCGCCGCCGCTGGGCCATCGTCGAGGCGTGCGAGACGACGGCCGCCGGCCGCTGGAAGGGCGCCGCGGCTGCCGCGGCAGCCGGCTTGCAGCGCATCAAGTCCGAATCCCAATCCAAGACGGCCTGATCCCGATGACCCAAGCTGTTTCTCGCACCCGCTATCCCGGGCCGATCACCGAGGCCCAGGTGTTTCCGCACCGGATCGCCGAGAGCGGGCTCGTGACCGACGAGGCCCTCGCGGCGCTGCTGGACCGCTATCCGGCGGAGCTGTTCGACATCAATCTGTATGACTTCGACGCCGAGGGGCAGGTGTCGCTGCGAACGGGAGCGCGCGGGCGCTCGTCGGGAGCCGAGCTGCTGGAGGCGATCCAGAAGGGGAGGCTCTGGGTCAATTTGCGGGAGGTCGAGCGTGGACACCCCGAGCTGTGGGCCCATGTCATGTCGGCCTTCGATACGGTCAAGGCGGCCTATCCGGGCCTTAAGCCCACGACGCTCTCCGGCCAGCTGATCCTGTCGTCGCCCAAGGCCCGGGTGCCCTATCATTTCGATGCGGCCGGTGTGGTGCTCTGGCACATGCGAGGCCGCAAGCGGCTGTGGGTCTATCCCGGCGACGAGGCGCACCTGCCGGAGCGGTCGATGGAGCAGGTGGTCATGCGCCAGACGACCGAGGAGATTCCCTACACACAGGCGTTCGACGCCGACGCGCAGGTCATCGACCTGGAGCCGGGCCAGGCGCTGACCTGGCCGCTCTATGCGCCGCACCGGGTCGAGAATCTGTCGGCCTTCTGCGTGTCGCTGTCCATGGACTTCCAGACCTGGGGCTCGCGCTTGCGCAATGGCGCGCTCTTTACTCATGGTGCGATGCGGGCGCGGGGGATGCGGCCCGGGCCGACCGACAGGCTGTCCACACCGGGCCTGGCGGCGCGCTGGGCGGCGTCGGTGGCGCTCAAGCGGACGGGTGCGGTCAAGAGCCGGCTGATGGACTTCGAACGCTCGTTCGAGCCCGACGCCGGTGCGGCGGACGGTGCGGGCGCCGTCAGAGCCTGACGCGCCGCGCTCCTAGAGCCCGCAATCGTAGCGCAGACACATGTTGTGGTCCGCCATCGCCCAGTAGAAGCACATCTCCTGCGCTTCGCCCGGACGAGGATTCTGCGCCGAGCAGTCGGCCATGCGGTTATCCAGGGCCCGGTCGCATTCGTCGACACAGTCGCGGCAATGCTGGGTCTGGCACTGCTGGCGCAGTTCGGACGAATGGGTAGGAGGGGCGCTGGCCCCTGTCGTCAGCAATCCCACGACCGCCAGAGCTACCGCGCCGAACCTGATCATGGATGAAATCTCCCAACTCACCCAACACGCGAACGCGCCGGGACGGAGTTGGCTCCCGGACAAACATTGCCGGAAGGTCATGACCTCGAATTAAAGTGACTTGGGCGGGCGTCAGGCACAGGTTCCACCTCGAAGTTCCACACCCTTTCGAGGACCCGCCATGCACAAGTTTTCGCTCGCCGCTGCGGCCGGCGCCCTGATCGCCAGCTCGGCTCTCGCATCCGCGGCCCAGGCCGACGAAGTCGAGATTCGCAACGCCGTCGCCCGCGTCGTCGTCATTCCGGAGGATCGCGCCGACATCCAGGTCACCGTCGACCAGGGCTCGTCAGGCCTACCCGCCATCGAAGTCAGCCGTCGTGGCGATGAAGTGATCATCGAAGGGGGGCTGCGCCGGCGCATCCAGAACTGCCGTTCCGACGTGTTCGCCGGTGATCCCACCCAGATCCCGTCCGGCGTTAGCGTCGAGGTCCGCAACCACGGTCGTGTCGAGATGGCCCAGGCGCCGCTGATCGTCATCCGCACCCCCATGAACGTCGACATCGACGCCGATGGGGCGGTCTGGGGCGCCGTCGGTCGGGCCAACAGCGTGGAGCTGGGAGCAGGGGGCTGCGGCGACTGGTCTGTCGGCAACGTCCAGAACGGTCTGTCGATCGCGATCGGCGGCTCGGGCGACGTCCGCGCCGGCACCGCCCAGGCCCTGGAAGTGGCCGTCGGAGGCTCCGGCGATGTCCGGACCGGCGCCGTCACCAGCGCGGACCTCGCGATCGGCGGGTCTGGCGACATCACGGTCGCCTCGATTGACGGTTCGATCGACGTTGCGATCGGTGGCTCGGGCGAGGTGAGAATCAACGGCGGTCGCGCGCCGGCCATGGATATCGCCATCGGCGGCTCCGGGACGGTTATCTTCGCTGGCGAAGCGGGCGACGTGGACGCCACGATCGCCGGCTCCGGCGACATTCGCATCGGGCGGGTGACCGGCCGCGTCGAGCGCGTGATCCTTGGATCCGGCGACATTCGCATCGGAGAATAAGGGCAAGGCAGGGGGGCGGCGGACCGTCGGCCCCCTTTGTCTCGCGCGTGCGAAAAAGTCGCCTGAACCCTTGCCGGACCGCTTGACGGAAAAGGAATCCAGGGTCATAAGCGCGCCTCTTGTTGGATCGGCTGTGTCCCCCCGGGGGCAGACGCGGTCCGCAGGAACGACCTAAGTTACTGTTCTTTGCAGCTTCTTGGGATACCTACGGCCTCCGCGGCTTCCGCGTGGGCCGATCGTTTTTGCGGAAGTGCGTTCTCCGAAGGCTTAGGCCTGAGGGGGTCCGGTCTTTGAAAAGTCTATAGGACGCGGTTCCGCCGCATCTGGGAAACACAACCGATATGGATCAGAGCATCCGCATCAGGCTGAAGGCCTTCGATCACCGCGTC
>CAMLNT010000008.1 GCA_946481425.1 uncultured Brevundimonas sp. | reverse complement strand
CCCAGACGGCGGTCACGAAGCCGCCGGTGTAGCCGACGAACCAGGCGTCCTTGTAATCGGACGTCGTGCCGGTCTTGCCCGCGAGATCATAGCCCTCGATGGCCGCCGCGCGGGCGGTGCCGCCCGAGATCACGCCGCGCAGCATCTGGTTCATGTAGTAGAGCGGCGGGTTGTTGATGACCTGGCCCGAGCCCTCGCCGTTGCGACGCTCGTACAGGGTCTGGCCGTCGCGGGTGCGGATGCGGGTGATGCCGTGGGCCCGCGCGCGGCGGCCGCCATTCGAGAAGGCGGCGTAGGCCTGGGCCATCTCGAGGGGGCTGACCTCGACGGCGCCAAGCGCCATGGCGGGCTGAAGGTTGATCTGGGAGGTGATCCCCAGACGTCGCGCTGCCGAGGCCACACGGTCGCGGCCGACGCGGTCGGCGACATAGGCGGCGACGGTGTTGGTCGACTGGGCCACGGCCTGGCCCATGGTCATGCGGCCGCGGAAGGCGCCGTCATAGTTCCGGGGCGACCAGTCGCCGATGGTGACGGGCTGGTCCTCGACCGGCGTGTCGGGTGTGTAGCCCGCCTCCATGGCCGCCAGATAGACGAACGGCTTGAAGGCCGACCCGGCCTGACGGCGGGCGTCCACGGCGCGGTTGAACTGGCTTTCGGCGTAGGAGGCGCCGCCGATCATGGCGCGCACCCGGCCCTCGCCGTCGACGGCCACGAGCGCCGCCTGTTCGACTCCGCGTTCACCGTCGCGTTCGATGATGGCCCGGACGGCGCGCTCGGCCTGGGCCTGCATGGTCAGGTCGAGCGTGGTTTCAACAATCAGGTCGTCGCGGGTCTCGCCGATCAGGGCCTGGACCTCGCGGTCCAGCCAGTCGACGAAATACTGGGCGTGCTGGGTGGCCAGGGTGCGCGAGACGCGGACGGGCTCGAGGACGGCGGCCTCGCGCTGTTCGGTCGTGATGACGCCCGCCTCTTCCATCTCGTTCAGCACGACAGTGGCCCGGCCGGCGGCGCGCTCGGTCTCCGACAGGGGCGAATAACGCGACGGGGCCTTCAGCAGGCCCGCCAGAAGCGCGGCCTCGCCGATGGTCAGCTCATTGGCCGACTTGTCGAAATAGCGCTGGGCGGCGGCCTCGATTCCGTAGGCGCCGGCGCCGAAATAGACGCGGTTCAGATAGAGCTCGAGGATCTCTTCCTTGGAGAAGCGCAACTCCAGCCAGACCGCGAGCAGGATCTCCTGCACCTTGCGGCGCATGGTCTGGTCGGGCGTGAGGAACAGGTTCTTGACCAGCTGCTGGGTCAGGGTCGAACCGCCCTGCACCACCCGCCCGGCCCGCATGTTGGCGACCATGGCGCGCAGCATGCCGATCGGGTCGAAGCCCGGGTGATGATAGAAACGCCGGTCCTCGACCGCGATGAAGGCGGCGGGCACATAGTCGGGCAGAGTTTCCAGCTCGATCGGCGGGGACTGTTCGGAGCCCCTGGCGGCGATCAGCACGCCGTTGCGGTCGAGATAGGTGACGCCCGGAATGCGTTCGATGGCGTCGAGCGAAGAGGTGTCCGGCAGGCCTCGGGCGAAGATCGCCAGAAAGACCACGGAGAAGATCAGGCCCCAGACCCCCAGGACCGCGCCCCAATAGACGAGGCGCTGCATCGGCGAACGCCGGGCCGTCGCATCGCCGCCGTGATGGCCGTGGCTCATCCCGCTCTCGTTCCTTCGTTGGACGTCTACCCTAGAAGCTAGAGCAGACGCGGCTTGCCAGACCGTTCCTGACGCGACAAGCCCGCGCCCCCATCACGGAAACGTGATGGGTCACTCCGGCGAAAGAAAGGCGTCCACCTCGGCCATGAACCGGCTCGGGTTGTCAAACATGATGAAGTGGGCGGCGTCGGGCACCCGCACCAGCCGCACGCCCGCAATATTGGCGTAGGAAAGCCGGTAATATTCATCGAGCTGGGCGTCGGTCAGCGGAGAGCCGGTCGGGGTGACGTACAGGACCGTCGTCGGCGCGGTGATGTTGGCCAACTCGGGCCTCAGGTCGGTGACGATCAGCTCGTGGAAGGAGCGGGCGACGACGTCCAGATCGCTGTCGACCGAGTGCTGGACGGGGCCAGCCCGCATCGACTCCGTGCGCACCATACCCGCGATGGTCTGTTCGGCCTGAGCCCGGCGGCCGGCGACCGGCGCGTTGCGGATGCCCTCGCGGATCTGGTCGGCGATCGGGCGGACCTGGTCTGGCGTGACACCGGGCGGCCCGAACATGGCGCCCATGAAGGGCATCATGTCCACGACCATCAGCTTGCCGACGATATCCGGGTTGCGGGCCGCGAGCGCCATACCGATCGAACCGCCCATCGAGTGCCCGATGACGGCGGGGCGCGCCAGACGCCGTTCGCGGATGTAGCGGGCGATCTCGGCGGCGACCGGCTGACCGACCTGGTCACCCGACGCGTTGGCCTCGGCGGGGCGGCCCGCGAAGCCCGATACCCAGACGCGATGGACGCGATGGCCTCGTGCGACCAGATGGGCGGCCGTGCTGTCCCAGATCGACGGATGGGAGGTCAGGCCGGGGATAAGGATGACGTCCGGACCCGAGCCTTCGACCGAGACCGCGATGCGATCAGAGACGAAGGGCGCCGGCGCCTCAGGCAGGCTCGCACAGGCGGCGAGGGACAGGGCGCTGAAGCCCAGGAGAAGATGTCGTCGGTTCATTGCGGCTTCCCATGTCGACGGCGACCTTGGCGGCGAGCGCAGCGCCTGTCCACCTCGTCAGCGTCGTAGCGAAAGCACTTTGCATTGTAAAGCATGTTGATCGAAAGAAGGCGACGGATCGCTCCGCCGCCCCTTCCGTTTCTATCAGACCGTGCGTTCGCCGGTCTGGTTGTCGATGTCGGCCGCGCCTTCCTCGATCCGCGGATCGGTCTGGACCGGCGGGGCGTCGTCGGAGCCTTCGCCCCAGCGGCCGATGATGAAGCTGAGCACCAGGAAGACGGCGCCGCAGATCACGCCGGCCCAGCCCATCTGCTGGAAGCCGCCGAGCGAGGTCTCGAGCGCGCCTGCCGGGTCGAGGACCTGGCCGCCGACCGTCTCGGTGCCGAGGGCGGCGGCGATCTTGCCGCCGACGAACTGGGCGATCGAGGAGGCCAGGAACCAGACCGCCATCATGAAGCTGACGACGGACGGCAGGCTGAGCTTGGTGATCTGCGACAGGCCCACGGGCGAGACGCAGAGCTCGCCGGTGGTGTGCAGCAGATAGAGCACTGCCAGCAGGAACAGCGGCGTACGGAACGCCTCGTTCACAAGGCCGGCCTCGACGCCCCAGACCACGACCAGGAAGCCGAGGCCGACCTGCAGCAGGCCGAGCGCGAACTTCAGCACCGGATTCGGATCCTTGTCCTTCTTGCCGAGACCGGCCCAGAGGGCGGCGAAGATCGGAGCGAAGATCAGGATGTAGCCGGCGTTGAACGACTGGGTCTGGGCGGCGGTCAGGGTGGTGTCGATCCAGAGGCCCGACGGCGTGACGCCCGCCTCGGCCAGCTGGGCCGGGGTGCCCCACCACATGCCCATGAACTGGGTCGCGGCGGCGGTCAGGTTCAGGTCGACGTTACGATCGGTGAACAGGTTCAGCGAGGTGCCGGCCTGTTCGAACAGGGTCCAGAAGACCACCGCGCCGCCGATCAGGACGGTCGCCAGGATCATGTGCTTGCGCTGGGTCCAGGTCTTGGCGGCCAGCAGGATGAGCAGGACGATGGCGATGAGGGCGGCGACGGTCGAGAAGCCGAGCACGGTTCCGACCAGGGCGTTGCGCTGGACCAGGAACCAGACGACCGGGATGCCGACCAGGGCGCCCAGGTAGATCAGCCATTCGCGGTTGATCGGACCCATGACGGGCTGACGCAGGCGCTCGGGGTTCGGGGGCTCGCCGTTGCCCTGAAGGAGGGGCTTGCCGAGCACGAAGACGACCCAGCCCAGCGCCATGCCGATGCCGGCCAGGCCGAAGCCCGCCCACCAGCCGACCGTCTGGCCGAGATAGCCGCAAAGCACCGCGGCCCAGAAGGCGCCGAGGTTGATGCCGTAATAGTAGAGAGTGAAGCCCGAATCCCGGCGCGGATCGCCCTGGGTGTAGAGCTGGCCGACGATCGAGGAGATGTTCGGCTTGAGGAAAGCCACGCCCATGATGATCAGCGAGACGGCGAGGTAGAAGCCGTTCAGGCCGTTCTGGTCGCGGTCAGCCTGCATGACATAGTCTTCGGCCTCCATGACGGCGGGCAGGCCTGAATCCGCGGGCAGGTTCTGGATGGCGATGCCGCCGTCCTCGGCCGGGCCGAACTCATAGCGCTGGCCGTCGATCATGATGCCGACCTCGCGGGCGTCCGCGCGGCCTTCCGACACGATCTCGTAGGTGGAGCCCTGATAGGTCAGGGTCTCGGTCGCCGGGCGGCCTTCGTAGGCCATCAGGCCGTGGCCCGCGACGAGCAGCAGGGCGCCGAAGGCGATGGCCTTCCGGGTGCCCAGCCAGCGGTCGGCGATGATGCCCCCCAGCAGCGGGAGCAGGTAGACCAGCGAGGTGTAGGACCCGTAGGTCTCCGACGCCGTGGCGTCGCTGAAGAGGAAGTGCTGGGTCAGGTAGAAGATCAGCAGGCCGCGCATGCCGTAGTAGGAGAAACGCTCCCACATTTCGGCGAAGAAGAGGATGATCAGGCCCTTCGGATGGTTCCGAAGCATCTGGGTGAGAACCGGCAGGCCGGTCACGACCGTGACCAGTATCCCCAGCAGAATGACGATGTTCATGGAAATCCCTACTCCACGGCGGCGCGCAGTCGCTGCGCTGATCCGCCCCCTTGCGGCGCGGATAGGAACACCATGGAAAGGGCTATTACAAGCCGTAACCTTAAGTGCAGAAGGCGATGACGGCGTCGATCCAGAGGTTGAGGCCCTCGCGCCACCATAGCCAGCAGCCCACGAGGGTGAGCGTCAGGAAACCCGCGCCGAGGGCCAGCCAACGCCTCATGCCACCGCACTTTCGGTGCGAAGCGACACCTCGCGGATCGGCAGATTGGCGGCCGAGGCGATGAAGGCGAGCGCGATCGAGGCGATCCAGACGGCGTCGTAGGAGCCGAGGACGGTGAAGGCCACGCCCGCCAGCCAGGCCCCGAGGAAGGCCCCGACCTGGTGGCTGAGGAAGACGATTCCGCCGAGCGCCGACAGGTGCCGCACGCCATAGATCATGGCCACCAGCCCGTTCGTCAGCGGCACCGTGCCCAGCCACAGGAAGCCGAAGGCGGAGGCGAAAACCAGGGCCGAGGCCGATGACAGGGGCGCGAGCATGAACACGATGATCGAGGCGCCGCGCAGGGCGTAGAGGAGAACCAGCAGCCGCTTCTTGGACCATCTCGAGCCCCAGGCGCCCCAGAGCGCCGAACCCAGGATGTTGAACAGGCCGATCAGGGCCAGACACATGGCCCCAACACCGGCGTCGATGCCCTGGTCGCGAAGATAGGCCGGCATGTGGGTGCCGACGAAGGCGATGTGGAACCCGCAGACGAAGAAGCCCAGGTTGAGCATCCAGTAGGACGGGTGGGCGGCGGCTTCGCGCAGCGCCTCCTTCAGGGGCGGCCCGTCGACGGCGCCCTGCCCCTGCGGCTTGCCGGCGAGACCGAACGCCAGCGGCAGGATCAGGGCGATGAGGCCGCCGAGGACGATCAGGGTGATGCGCCAGTCAAGCCAGTCGATCAGGCCCTGGGCCGCCGGCACGACGAGGAACTGGCCGAGCGATCCGCCCGCCGTGACGATGCCGAAGGCGAGCGTGCGCTTCTCGGGCGGCACGGCGCGGCCGACGGCGCCAAGCACGACCACGAAGGTGCAACCGGCCATGGCCAGACCCACCAGCACGCCGAAGCCCAGCATGACGCCCATGAAGCTGGCGGCGGACGCGGCCAGAGCCAGGCCCGCGATGTAGACGATGGCCCCGACGGCCGAGACCCGGCCCGCGCCATGCTTGTCGGCCCAGGCGCCGACGAACGGCTGGATAAGGCCAAAGAGCAGGTTCTGGACCGCCACGGCCAGGCCAAAGGCCTCGCGGCCGATGTTCAGATCCATGCCGATGGGCGTGAGGAAAAGACCGAACGACTGGCGCACCCCCATCGAGAGGGTAACGACCACCGCGCCGGCCAGCACCATGATCCAGGCGCGGTTGGAGAGCCTGTCGGAGGCGGCGTCAGACACGGGCTTCGACCTCGCTGAGCAGATCCACGAGCGCGCGGCTGCGCGGGCCGAGCACGCGGTCGACCCGCTCCTGGGCGGCGCGCCAGAGCGGCAGGGCTCGCACCAGCGCCATCATGCCCTGTTCGGACAGGGACAGGCGCTGGACGCGGCCGTCTGCGGTGGTCTCGATCAAGCCTTGCCGGATCAGCGGCTGGACTGTTCGCCACAGGCCGCTCTTCTCGTGCGCCGTCTCTTCGGACAGCTCGCCCAGCGTCGGCTGGTCCATGCGCGACAGGGTTCTCAGGATGGAGAACTGGGTCACGGTCAGGCCGGAGCTTTCCAGCGCCTCGTCATAGAGCCGGGTCAGTGTGCGGGAAGCGCGCCGCAGGCGGCCGCACAGGCAGGGTTCGCGCGTGTCCATTGCATATGCATAGATCGATGTCGCTGCATATGCAACGGCCGTGGGAGGGTTGGCGACGGGTCGGCGCCGACGGTCCGGTCATTGTCCATCAACCTTCTTTGGGGCATGAACGGAACGAATGGCGAACCAATCGACTCGAATCCTCGGTCTGGACCCGGGCCTGCGGCGCACCGGCTGGGGGGTCGTGGCGGTCGAGGGTTCGCGCTTGAGCTGGATAGCGCACGGCGTGGTCACGCCGGATGACAAGGCGCCGTTCGCGGCCCGACTGCTGCATCTGCTTGAGGCCGTATCGGAAGTCTGCCGGGCCCATGCCTGCGACGAAGCGGCCATCGAGGAAGTCTTCGTCAACGCCAATCCGGCCTCGACCCTGAAGCTCGGACAGGCGCGCGGGGCGGTGATCCTGGGGCCAGCCGGCTGCGGGCTGACTGTCGCGGAGTACGCGCCGAACCTGATCAAGAAGGCCGTGGTCGGGGCCGGCCACGCCGACAAGGGCCAGGTGGCCTTCATGGTGCGCCGCCTCCTGCCTGCTGCGGGCGAGGTCTCGGCCGATGCGGCCGATGCGCTGGCCGTCGCCATAACACACGCGCAGCTGCGCCGGATGCGGGGGCTGGCGGCGTGATCGGGCGACTGAGGGGAATGCTCGCCGAGACCGGCGAGGCCGAATGCCTGATCGACGCTGGCGGAGTCGGATACCTGGTCCATTGCGGATCACGCACGCTCGGCCGGCTGCCGGCGCTGGGCGACGAGCTGACCCTGTTCGTCGAGACCCAATGGAGCCAGGAGAACGGGCCGCGCCTGTACGGCTTTCTGACCAAGGACGAGCGCAAGGCCTTCACCACCCTGATCGCCATCCAAGGCGTGGGGCCCAAGGCGGCGCTGTCGGTGCTGGATGTGTTGCCGCCCGGCGATCTCGCCAGCGCCGTGGCGCGCGAGGACAAGGCGGCGGTGGCCCGAGCCAATGGCGTGGGGCCCAAGCTGGCGCAGCGGATCGTGGTCGAGTTGAAGGGGAAGACGCTGGGCGAGGTCAGCTTCACGCCGTCGGGCCTGCCGGCCGCGCCGGTCCTGGCGGCGACGCCGTCGGTGGCGGGCGAGGCGGTGTCGGCCCTGCTCGGCCTGGGCATGGCCGAGATCAATGCGCGCCGCGCGGTCGATCAGGCGATCACCCGACTGGGCGATGAGGCCGAGGTCTCGGCCGTCATCAAGGCGGCGCTGCAGGAGCTGGGGCGGTGAGCGACCGTCTCGTTTCCCCAGATGCGCCGGAGGCCTCAGACCGCGCCTTGCGACCCCAGACGCTGGCGGAGTTCGTCGGCCAGCCGCAGGCCAAGGCGAACCTCAAGGTGTTCGTCGACGCCGCCCGCACGCGGGGCGAGGCGATGGACCATGTGCTCCTGTTCGGCCCGCCGGGGCTGGGCAAGACGACCCTTGCCCAGATCGTGGCGCGCGAACTGGGCGTCGGCTACCGGGCGACCTCGGGGCCGATCCTGGCCAAGGCGGGCGACCTGGCGGCGATCCTGACCAATCTGGAGCCGCGCGACGTCCTGTTCATCGACGAGATTCACCGGCTGAACCCGGCGGTCGAAGAGGTGCTCTATCCGGCGATGGAGGACCATGTGCTGGACCTCATCATCGGCGAGGGGCCGTCGGCGCGGTCGGTGCGGATCGACCTGGCGCCCTTCACCCTGATCGGGGCGACGACGCGGGCGGGGCTGCTGGCGACGCCGCTGAGGGACCGGTTCGGCATCCCGATCCGGCTGGAGTTCTATTCCCCGGAAGAGCTTCTGGGGGTGCTCCAGCACGGGGCACGACGCATGGGCGTGAACCTGACCAACGACGGCGCCGCCGAGATCGCGGGCCGGGCGCGGGGCACGCCGCGCGTGGCCGGGCGGCTGCTCCGGCGGGTGCGCGATTTCGCCGACGCCGAGGGCGCGACCGCCATCGACCGGATCGTGGCGGCGCGGGCGCTGGCGAGGCTGGAGGTCGACGAGGCCGGGCTGGACCGGCTGGACCGCAACTTCCTCAAGGCGCTCATCGAGAACTACGGCGGCGGCCCCGTCGGCATGGACACCCTCGCCGCCGCCATCGCCGAGGCCCGCGACGCCGTCGAGGACGTGATCGAGCCCTATCTCCTGCAGCAGGGCTTCATCCAGCGCACGCCGCGCGGGCGGGTCGCCTGCGCTAAGGCCTACGAGCACCTCGGTCTGACGGCCCCGAAACCGCAGGGGCAGGCGGGGCTGTTCGGGAAGTGACGCGCCGGAACTGGGAGCCTGTCGCGATCGGTGCGTTCGCAGTGGTCGCCGGTGTGTTCGCGATGATGGGCGCCGGGGCGGCGACCTTCCATCTCGTGATTCAGGCAGCGACAGGCGTTTTGGGTCTGTCGCTGGTCTTGGCATCCAGCGGTCCGGCCAAGGACACTAGCGAGAGGCTTCCACTGCTGGTTGGCCTTGGCGGGCTGGCCGTCATGGCCGCAACTTTTCTGCATCCGGGCGTAGACGGCGTTCATCGGTGGTTCGGCCTTGGGCCGGTTCTCATCCAACCGGCGGCGCTGAGTCTGCCCCTGATCGTCTGGGCAGCCTGGCGTCGCAACGATCCCGCCGGCGCGATCACAATCTTTGGCGCCGCGGCCCTATGCGCGTTGCAGCCCGATGGTCAGGCCGCTCTTGGATTGGCCGTGGCGGCGCTTCTACTGTGCCGACGCGGGCCAATATGGTGGGCCGCGGCCGCCGCCGCGGCTGGCAGCGCCCTCTGGGCCTGGACCCGTCCAGAGATACTGGCCCCTGTCGCGTATGTTGAAGGTGTCCTGACCTCCGCCTTGGACGATGGTTTGGCGATGGGCGGAGTGACGCTACTGGCTTTGGTCGCCGTGCCCGGAGCAATCTTTCTGGCTGACCGACGCGGTCTTGGGCTGATTCTCGCAGCGTTGTGGTCCGGCTTCGCTCTTGCGTCGCTGAGCGGACGCTTTCCCACGCCGGTGATCGGCTTCGGCCTTTCGTGGGTGGTGGGCTGGGCGCTGAGCCTGGGCCTGGCCCGGCGCTAACGGCAAGCCGCCACGCAAGCCTCCGCCAGCGCTTCGGTCGCATCGATCAGCGGCACGGCGACCCGACCTGGGTCGAGCACGATCGGCACTTCCGAACAGCCCGCGATGATCGCCTGGGCCCCCGCGCGGACCAGTTCGTCGGCGGCGGCGGCCATGACGTCCTCGACCTGGTCGGACAGGTCGCCGGCCTTGACCTGGAAGATGGCCTCCATGAGCGCCTCCTGGCCGAGCGGCGACAGGGCGACGATGGGCAGGCGGGCGGCGCGCAGGCGTTCGGCATAGAGGCCCCGCGCCAGCGGCGTCGAGAGCACCCCGATGGCGCGCGCGCCCTCCTCGCGGGCGGCGGTGACGGCGGCGTCCAGCATGTCGATCAGTTCGAGCCCCGAGGCCTGTTCGATGGCCGTGCGGTTCACATGGGCGGTGTTGCACGGCATGGCCAGGACCTCCGCCCCCGCGGCCTTGAGGGCGACGGCCATCCGGCCCAGCTCCTCGCCCGAGGCGTCGGTTTCCAGATGCCGGTTGGGCACGCGCGGGTTCAGGTCCATGACGACGCGGATGTGATCCTCGTCCCGCGTCGCGGGCGTGGCGTCCTGCAGCTTGGCCAGGAAATCGATCGTGGCGGCCGGACCCATGCCGCCGAGGACTCCGAGGGTCTTCAAAACAGGTCGCCGATCTCGGACTGGTAGCCGAACAGGCCCTGGGCCCCGCCAGTGTGGACGAATACGACCGTCTCGCCCTGCAGCACGCCGGAGCGAGCGAGCGCGATCAGCCCTTTCATGGCCTTGCCGGTATAGACGGGATCCAGGATCAGGCCGTCGGTGCGGGCGGCGAGGCGCAGCGCTTCGACCACGGCGGCGTCGACCAGGCCGTAGCCCTCGCCGACATAGTCGCAGTCCGCCATGACCATGTCGCGCGACACGGCGTCTGGCCGGCCCAGCATGACGGCCGTTTCGGTCGCCAGCTTGAAGACCATCTCTTCCTGCCTGGGGCGCGGCGCGCGCACGCCGATTCCGAGGACCGGGATGTCGGCGCCCATGACCGCCATGCCGGCGACGAGGCCGGCGTGGGTGCCGGCGCTGCCCGTGGCGGTGATGACCCGATCGACCTCAAGATCATATTCATCGGCCTGGACCACGATCTCGCGCGCGCAGTCGACATAGCCGAGCGCCCCGATCGCATTGGAGCCGCCGCCGGGGATGACATAGGGCCGCCCGCCCCGCTCGCGCACGTCGTCAGCGGTCTTTTCCAGCTCGGCGGTCATGTCGGTCCCGCCCGGCACGAAGCGGATCGCCGCGCCGAACAACTTGTCGAGCAGGACATTGCCGTTGCCGACATAGTCCTCGGCCTTCGACCCCGTGCGCTCCTCCAGGATGACCTCGCAGGCGAGACCGCAGGCGGCGGCGGCGGCCGCCGTCTGGCGCACGTGGTTGGACTGGACGGCGCCCTGGGTGACCAGGGTGTCGCACTCGTCGTCGAGCGCGGCGCCGACGAGGAACTCCAGCTTGCGGGTCTTGTTGCCGCCGCCGGCCAGTCCGGTGCAGTCGTCGCGCTTGATCCAGAGCTCAAGCCCCAGGGCCTCGGACAGGCGCGGGGCCTGTTCCAGCGCAGTGGGCAGATGGGCGAGACGGACGCGAGGGAAGCGGGCGAGGTGCATGGCGTCACCCTAGACGCATCGGCTCCGTCAGGCGAACCCGATCATGAGGTGGGATAAAGGCCGGCCAGCCAGCGGAGGACCGCGACCGGATCCTCGGTCGTCAGTCCGACCGCCCCGGTGTGGCCGCCGTCACAGACGTCGGTGAAGGCGGCATGCAGCGGCGTCTGACGGATCAGCGGCGCCGGCGCGATGGCGCCGTCTTGAGCGACGATCGAATAATCGGCGGCGTAGTGCGTCGTGCCGGCGATGTTCCATTCCCTGTCCGCACACCGGATCTCCGCGGTCATGACGAAGCCGCGGAACACCCGGCCGTCCGCCATGGTCCGGTCCACCGGCGCCATGGCGACGAAGGTCGCCCTGTGCACGCCGCCCACCTCAGCGGCGAAGGCCGTGGCGGCATAGGTGCGTTCGGAGAGATCCGTCCTGCGCCAGTCCCGCGGCACGGGCTCCTGTGCGAAGGCCGGGCCTGCGAGCAGGCCCAGGACGGTCACGATGGCGGCGTAACGCATACGGGAAGTCCTCCTGCCCCTTCATCGCGGGCGCTGCCTGGATAGGCAAGGGCCGGTGCGGCGGCGCCTGAAATGGTCTAGGACGCGGCCATGAGCACCTTCGACGCCGATGTGATCGTGGCCGGGGCCGGGCTGGCGGGAGCGACCTTTGCGCTCGCGGCCGCCAGCGGCGGGCTGGATGTCATACTGGTCGATCCCGTTCCGTTTTCGACCCAGCTGGAGCCCAGCTTCGACGGGCGGGCCTCGGCCATCGCCTGGTCGAGCTTTCGCCAGTGGCAGGCGCTCGGCGCCGGTGACGACCTCGCCCCGGTGGCGCAGAGGATCGAGCGCATCCTCGTTACCGACGGCAAGCGGCCGGGCGCGGCATCTTCGGCCGGGCATGGGGTGTTCCTGCGGTTCGACGCCGCCGAGATCGCGGACCGGTCGTCGGGTGAGCCGATGGGCTGGATGGTCGAGAACCGTCAGTCGCGCTTGGCGCTGTCGCGGGCGCTGGAGCGCTCGTCGGTCGGTCTGCGGATGCCCGTCGGGCTCAGTGCGCTCGAAGGCGACGCCTTCGGGGTGACGGCGACCTTGTCGGATGGCGCGCGGGTCCGGGCGCCGCTGGTCGTCGGCGCCGAAGGTCGGGCCTCTCGAGTGCGCGAGTTCGCCGGGATCGACACGGTCGGCTGGAGCTACCCGCGCTCGGGCGTTGTGGCGACCGTGAAGCTCGAGCGGCCACATAAAGGCGTGGCGCATGAAGTATTTCTGCCTGACGGGGCGCTGGCGATCCTGCCGCTGACGGAGCAGCGGGCGTCGCTGGTCTGGACCGAGCCGCATGACCGGGCCCAGGCCCTGAAGGGCGCGAGCCTGGAGGCGTTCACGGCCCATCTGTCGCGACGGTTCGGGGAGTTCCTCGGCGAGGTCGAGGTGCTGGAGCCACGCTTCGTCTATCCGCTGGGACTGCAGCTGGCCGAGACGCTGGCAGGGCCGCGTGCGGCGCTCGTCGGCGACGCGGGTCACGCGATCCATCCGCTGGCCGGTCAGGGGCTGAACCTGGGCCTCAAGGATGCGGCGGCCCTGGCCGAGGTCCTGGTCGAGGCGCGGCGGCTGGGCGAGGACATCGGATCGGCGCCGGTGCTGGAGCGCTATGTCCGCTGGCGTCGGTTCGACAACCTGGCCCTGGCCGCCATGACCGACGGCTTCGACCGGCTGTTCGCGACCGACAATCCACTCGTGCGCACCGTGCGCGACGCGGGCATGGCTGCGGTCAATGCGGTTCCGGCCGCGCGGCGCTTCTTCATGGCGGAGGCCGGAGGCGCGGTCGGCGAACTGCCGCGCCTGCTGAAGGGCGAAGCGCTCTAGGCGTTGCGCCGGCCGAACGTCGGCCCCGACGGCGCCTCGGGCCAGGCTGTCGCCGCCTGCCGCGCCACCGGTGAGGGCGCTGGCTCCACGGGACGTCCGTTCATGGGTCCGAAATCCAGATCAGGCTTCCAGCGGGCCTCGCCCTGGGGCGCCGGCTCCCCGCCGTCGCGCCGGGCCTGGGCGAACAGCTCATCCAGCCGGTCTTCGGCGATGCCGCCATAGGCCGGGCCCGACGATGAATTGCGTCCACCCGGCCCCCGAGGATCAGGGCCAAAGCGATTCTCGCCGGCCGTACCCGGCAGCAGCATGATCACGAACAGGGCCAGATTGCAGAGGCCGGCGACAACCAGCAGCAACAGCCCTCCTCCGGCCGCCGCCAGGATCGCCGAGGCCTGTTCAGGCGACGGCGCGCCGCCGGTCACGCCTATGGCCGCGATGGCGTTGGTGAACATGAAGAGAGCGGCCACGCCCGGCGCCTGGAGCATCAACCACCAGGCCGAACGGTCGGTGTCATGCAGGCGCCGGAAGGTCACTGCCTGATGCGGGATCAGAAAGGCCAGCACGAGCAGGACGGCCACGCCCATCCACGTCAGAAAGCCGTTGCCCGCCTCGATCTGGTTGCGATTGCCGATCGAGGCGATGGCCATGAAGCCGCAGAAGCCACTGGTGAGTGCCTGGAACAGCCAGAAGCCCCAGTATTCACTGCGGCGCGCGCGCCCCCTGAAATCCGCATATCGGATCAGCGGTCTCAGAAACACCATCGCCGGCCTCCGCAGTTTCGCGTCCAGGTTGGATCGGAGGGGTGAAGATCGCGCTGATCAAGGCGGTTAACGCTGGCGCTAGGACGCCGTTAACCCCGAAGGCCACAAGGTGCCCCCCAGCAAGTTTCGGGCCACCTCTGGCCCCAAGGCGGAGGCGAGATGGCCGGGCTGGGTCAAAGGCTGGAGATCAGGCAGGGGCAGGGGCTCGTCATCACGCCCCAGCTCCAGCAGGCGATCAAGCTGCTCCAGCTTTCGAACCTGGAGCTCGAGGCCTTCGTCGAGGCCGAGCTGGAGCGCAACCCGCTCCTGGCGCGCGACGAGAACGACCCGGACCGGCCCGACAGCCCTGATGCGCCCGAGGCCGCGCCCGAAACCGCCGACCGAGCCGAGATGACCTTCGAGGACGGTCGGGCCGCCGACGCCGCCGACGCCGTCGACGCCCGATCCGACGATGTCTATGGCGACGCCGCACCGGGCGAACGCACCTCGGACCGGATGTCCGAATCCGATTCAGGCCAGCCGCTCGGCGACTGGTCCTCGGTCGGAAAGGGCGGCGGCATCGAGGCTGACGAGGACCTGCTGGACCGGATCCTGCGCCGTGAACTGTCGCTGTCGGACTATCTGCAGGAGCAGGCGGCGCTGGCGGGCTTCACCCCGACGGAACACGCCGTGGCGCTGGCGCTCATCGATGGCGTGGACGAGGGTGGCTATCTACGCGGCGACCTGTCCGAGATCGCGGAACGGCTAGCCATCGACGAGACGCGGGTCGAGGCGATTCTGGAGCGCTGTCAGGGCTTCGAGCCGACCGGCGTCATGGCCCGCAGCGTGCCGGAATGCCTGGCGCTGCAGCTGAAGGAAAAGAACCGGCTGGACCCGGCCATGCAGGGCCTTCTGGATAATCTGGACCTCCTCGCGCGGCGGGACTTCGCAGGGCTGAAGGCCCTGTGCGGCGTCGACGACGAGGACATGTCCGAGATGGTCGGCGAGCTGAAGGCGCTGACGCCGCGCCCCGGCGCGGCGTTCGGCGGCGAACCAAGCCAGACGGTCATCCCCGATGTCTTCGTGCGCCCGGACCCGGCCGGCGGCTGGCGGGTCGAGCTGAACGCCGACACCCTGCCCCGCCTCCTGGTCGACAAGCGCTATCATGCGGTGGTCGCCGCCTCCGCCCGATCCGACCAGGACAGGACCTTCGTCGCCGAATGCTCGGCCCAGGCGGCGTGGCTGGTCAAGTCGCTGGATCAGCGGGCCAAGACGATCCTGAAAGTGGCCTCGGAGATCGTGCGCCAGCAAGATGCGTTCCTGGCTTTCGGCGTGGAGTTTCTGCGTCCGTTGAACCTCAAGACCGTGGCCGAGGCGATCGGCATGCACGAGTCCACCGTCAGCCGGGTGACCTCGAACAAGTATCTGGCGACCCCGCGCGGCGTGTTCGAAATGAAGTTCTTCTTCACCTCGGCCATCAACTCCACCGACGGAGCCGGCAGCCATTCGGCCGAGGCGGTCCGCCACAAGATCAAGCAGATGATCGACGGCGAAAGGGCCGAAGAGGCCGTTCTGTCCGACGATCGCATCGTCGAGCTGCTGAAGGAGGCCGGCGTCGACATCGCGCGCCGCACGGTCGCCAAGTACCGGGAAGCGTTAAGAATTCCCTCTTCGGTTGAACGGCGCCGCCTGTTACGCGCGGGCTGATCGGGTTCCCCACTACACACTTTTTTGAACGGCTCAGGTTCGCCTTGACACCTTCGGGCGACGAGCGCGTTTTAGGGCCATGCAGGTCCAGGTTAGCGGCAAGCACATGGATGTCGGCGAAGCGTTAGGCTCGCGCATCTCCCAGGAACTCGAAGACGGGATCGGCAAGTATTTCGAGCGAGGCGGCCAGGACGCCGAGGTCGTGGTGTCGAAGGACGGCCACGGCTTCAAGGTTGACTGCTGGGTTCGCCTCGCCTCGGGACAGAGCCTGGTGACGACTGGCACGGGCGGCGACGCCCATGCGGCCTTCACCGACAGTCTCGACAAGCTTGAAAAGCGGGTCCGCCGATACAAGCGTCGGCTCAAGGATCACCATATCGGACCCAAGCGCCTGTCGCCCGAGAAGACCGAGATGGCCGCCGCCGAGGTGGCGCGCTCGATCGTCCTGCGCGACCCGGGAGCGGTGGAGGACGAGGACTTCGGCGAGGCCGGCCGGCCCGACGAGCATCCGCCGGCAGGCATGGTGATCGCCGAGACGGACACGGAATTGAAGCTGATGACCGTGGGCCAGGCCGTTCTGGAGCTCGACATGACTGGCTATCCGGTCTCGGTCTTCCGCAACGCCGGGCACGGTGGGGTCTCGGTCGTCTACCGGCGTCCGGACGGCAACATCGGCTGGATAGACCCGCAGCGCACGCGTTCACTGAACGGGAAGAGTTCGTAGCTACGCTTGTGAGGTTGGGCGAACACCGCTAGGGCGCGCCCAACTTCGCAAGCGAGAGCCGCAGGCACGTATCTGCGGCCCCGGGGGTGAAGTCGGGAAAGAGTATGGACATCGCGGATCTCGTGTCGCCATCGACCGTCGCCGTTCGCGCGGGGGTCTCGACCAAGCGACAGCTCATGCAGGTTCTGGCCGAACTGGCCGCGCCGGTCGTCGGCGCGCCGGAAAAGGTCCTGTTCGAAGGCCTGATGGAGCGCGAGGCGCTCGGCTCGACGGGCCTGTCCGGGGGGGCCGCGGCGCCGCATGCCCGATCGCCCCTGATCGGACAGGTGGCCGGCGTCTTCCTCAAGCTGGAACAGCCTCTGGAGTTCGACGCCCTGGATGACCGTCCAGTCGATCTGGTCTTCGCCCTGTTCGCTCCGGCGGAAGCCGGCGCCGATCACCTCAGGGCGCTGGCGGCGGTGTCGCGCCTCCTGCGTCGTCCGGAAGTCCGCGAACAGCTTCGCCGGACCCAGACGGCGGACGGGCTCTACGCGATCCTGTCGCGCCGCGTACACGCCGACGCAGCCGCCTGAACCGCCTTCGGCGTCAAGAAACCGTTAGCCACGTTGGCTTTGCGGTAAACCCGATCTTCACCCCGACGCGCTAGAACCTGTCCCAGAACGAGCCACGCCCGAAGAGGCGAGGCCGCGAGATGTGATGGGGTTCTTCATGGCCAAGACGGTTCTCGTCATCGACGACGATCCGACCCAGCGCCGCCTGATCCAGGCCGTGCTCGAGCGCGAGGGTTTCGCCTTCGAGGGCGCGGACTCCGGTCCGGTCGGCCTCGACCGGCTGGCGCGGGGCGGTGTCGATGTGGTGCTGCTCGACATGGTGATGCCCCAGATGCCAGGCCTGGACGTGCTGCAGCAGGCGCGCCTGTCGGGCGTCACATGCCCCGTCATCATCCTGACCGCCAACGCCGGGATCGAGACCGTCGTGGAGGCCATGCGCGCAGGCGCGCAGGACTTCTTCGTCAAGCCGGCCTCTCCGGAGCGGATCCTGGTGGGCGTGCGCAATGCGCTTCAGATGGGCGACCTGACCGCCGAGGTGTCGCGGCTGAAGAAGCATACGTCCGGCCGCCTGGGCTTCGATGACCTGGTCGGAACCTCGCCGGCCATGCAGATGGTCAAGCGCATGGGCGCACGCGCGGCGCAGTCGAACATTCCGGTTCTGATCACCGGCGAAAGCGGCGTTGGCAAGGAAGTGATCGCCCGGGCCCTCCACGGGGCCTCGGACCGCGCCGGCAAGCCGTTCGTGGCCGTGAACTGCGGCGCCCTGCCCGCCAATCTCGTCGAGTCGATCCTGTTCGGCCACGAGAAGGGCTCTTTCACCGGCGCAACCGACAAACACCTCGGCAAGTTCAAGGAAGCCGACGGCGGCACCCTGTTTCTCGACGAAGTCGGCGAGCTTCCGCTCGACATGCAGGTCAAGCTGCTGCGCGCGCTCCAGGAAAGCGAGATCGACCCAGTCGGCGCCAAGCGCGCGGTCAAGGTCGATGTGCGGATCCTGTCGGCGACCAACCGCGATCTGGCGAGCCAGGTTTCCAGCGGAACGTTCCGGGAAGACCTGTTCTACCGCCTGAACGTCTTTCCGATCGAGGCCCCGGCGCTGCGGGACCGCCGCGAGGACATCCCGGCCCTGGTCGAGCATTTCGTGACCCGCTTCAACGTCGAGGAGGGCCGCCGCATTGCCGGCGCCAGCCCGGAAACCGTGCGGATGCTTCAGGGCTTTGACTGGCCCGGCAACGTCCGCCAGCTGGAGAATGCGGTCTATAGGGCCATCGTCCTGGCCGACGGCGCCTATCTGCAGCCGCACGACTTCCCGTCGATCTCGGGCCTGAACCCGCCGGCGCCGGAAGACACCGTCCCGGCCTCCGCCGAGCAGCCGATCCGCCTGCCCGAAGACATGCCGCCGCTGCCGGAAAGCCCGGTCAAGTTCGTGGACGACCGCGGTCACCTGCGGACGCTGGAGTCCGTCGAGCGCGACCTCATCCAGCACGCGATCGAGGTCTATGCCGGCCACATGTCGGAAGTGGCCCGCCGCCTCGGCATCGGCCGCTCGACCCTCTACCGCAAGGTCCGCGAACAGGGCCTGGAAGAAATCGTCGCCCGGCTGGGCTAGCCGCGGAAGCGCGCGCTCACCTCGCGAAGGGTGTCGAGCTCGCGCGCGCCCGTCTCCTGCGACGGCTCGATCTCGGTGGCTTCAAGCCACTCGTTCCAGCTGACGACCAGCAACCAGTCCGGCCGCGCGGCCAAGGCGGCGTCGCCCATCATCTGCAGTGTCCGGCCAGACCGGCGCGGCGTCGTCGGGCGATCGCCCGTCCGGTCGTCCAGCCTGCGATCATCATAGCCTGGCAAGAGGGTGGCGGTCGTAACGGCCAAGCCCTGCTGGGCCCGCACCCATCGGCCGACCCAGCGGCGCGCAAAGGCGCCGAAGGCGATCCGCCAGCCGTCGGTCTGGAACTGCATGGAATAGATGTGCAGGGCGTCGAACAATCCGCGTCGCTGGACGATCTCCGCCTCGGTGTTGGCCGGTCCAACGACCGCCAGAATGTCCGGGCCGGTCTGGCGGTGGAGCATCCGGGCCTCCTCCCACCCGTCGAGCCCGACCTCCTGAAGCACCCGATCAAAGACGAACACGCATGGACGCCCGCCCAGCCTCAGCCAGGCCGGAGACTGGCTGAACCGATAGCGTAGCTGGTTCAGCCGCCCGGCTAGCGCCTCGACCCCGCCGCCGCTGCTTTCAAGATAGGCCGTGATCGAAAAGCCGGCCGGGGCGGCGGCGACCAGCGCCGCGAGCACCCTGTCCCGGCGATTGTGCTCGCCGTCCCAGCTGGTGATGAAACCCGTAATCCCCGCCGCGCGCGCCTGTTGGATCTGGCGGGCGATCACGGCGGGATCGGCGCTGTCGTAGAGGCCGCCCTCGGGCGTGTTCGGATGATTGCGCCCGCCGTCGGCGGACCGGCCCCAGCCCTCTTCGGGACCGTACCAGCCGTAGTGGAAGGCCAGAACCTCGCGCCGGGTCTGGGCGCGTCCGGCGAACGGCGCGCTCGCCAGGGCGATCAGGCCCGCAAGGAAGCCGCGCCGTCTCATTCTGGCGTGCGCTTGCGGCCGGAACGCCGCCTCAGCTCCTCACCCCGCGCCTTGGCCGCGATTTCCTTGAGCTTGCGCCCCTGAAGCGCAGACAGGGCCTGCCCCGGGGAGCCGAGTTCAGGATCGCCGAAGGCGCGTCCGTGGGTCTGGATTCGCTCTGACACGCTGTCGATGAACTCCCCCTCCCAGTCGGACAGGGCGATGCCCGCCTTGTCGGCGGCGCGCTTGGCGCGCTTGAGCGCGTTGATCGCCTTGCGCTGGGCAGCCTTGCGCTCCGCCTCGAAAGGGCTCGGGCGCGGCTTGTCCCGCTGCGGCGTGGTCTTGCGGGAAAGGCCGCTGCGGCCCTCCCGGTCCTTCCCCGCGCCGAAGCCGGAGCGCTTCAGGATCAGATCTCGCCGATAGCCGAGAGGTAGAGATCCAGAATCGCTTCCTCTTCCTGGCGCTTGGCCTTGTCCTGCTTGCGGATGCGCACGACCTTGCGCAGGACCTTGACGTCGTAGCCCTCGCCCTTGGCTTCGGCGAAGACTTCCTTGATGTCGGCGGCGATCGCGGCCTTGTCTTCTTCGAGGCGCTCGATGCGCTCGATGATAGTGCGCAGACGGCCTTGAGCCGCGGCGGTCAGGACGTCGGGATTGGAAAAGGCGGCGTCGTCGGCCACGGGCGGTGCTCCGCAAAAACAGGGTGAACAGGCGGATGTCCTAGCCCCTATGGGGGCCCGGCCTCAACCGCCACAACGAAACAGGCCCCGGACAACCGCCCGAGGCCTGTGGAAAATTTCGTGGATAAGGCCGCGCCGATCCGGCGCGCGAGGGCTTAGCCCTGCTTGGCCTTGAAGCGCGGGTCGGTCTTGTTGATCACATAGACCTTGCCCTTGCGGCGCACGATCTTGCAGTCCCGGTGACGGGTCTTGAGGGACTTGAGCGAGCTGCGGACCTTCATGGTCTTGTTCCGGGCTGGACGTTCATAAAAGACGAGCGCCGCGAGGGGGCTCGCGGCGGAGCGGGGTCTATAGGGAAAGCGGGACGGCGTGTCAACGCACGGGCTAACGCGTCCATTCGTCATCTCGCGCCCCACGCGCTTGTGATTGAAGCGTTTAGCAAATGCCCGCTAGGCTGAGCCCATGAAGATGACGTCGCGTCTGATCCTGTGTCTCGTCGTGGCCGCCTGCGCGCCGATGACGCCCGAGCCGCCGCCCTATCAGCCGGCGCCGAGCCCGCAGCCGCAGCCCTCGCCCCCCTCGACCCAACCCCAGACGCCGGGACAGCCCACGCCGACCGAGGTGATGGAGTTCAACGCCTGGCGCGACAGCTTCATCGCGCGCCGCGCGGGGGCTGATCGTGCGGCCTGGGAGCGCGAGCTCGCCGGACTGTCGCCCGACATGCGCGTGGTCCAGCGCGACCAGTCGCAGCCCGAATTCTCCCGCGGCGCCGGGGACTATATCAATCGCGCCGTCAGCGCCGACCGCATCCAGCAAGGCGTCAGCCGGATCGGCTCCAGTCCGTGGATGAATGCGATCCAGGACCAGTATGGCGTGCCGAAATCGATCCTCGTCTCGATCTGGGCCCAGGAAAGCGCCTTCGGCCGCATTCAGGGCGATTTCGACGTCATTCGTTCGCTGGCGACCCTCGCCTGGGAGGGCCGGAGGCGTGAGTGGGCAGAGGGCCAGCTCGCCGACGCCCTTCGGATCGTCACCGAAGGCCGCCGCGACCGCGCGCGCCTTCTGGGCAGCTGGGCCGGAGCCATGGGCCAGACCCAGTTCATGCCGGACAACTATCTGCGCCTCGCCCGCGACGGAAACGGCGACGGAGTGGTGGACATCTGGGGCTCCGACCAGGACGCCCTCGCCTCGGCGGCGAACCTGCTGTCCAGCGCCGGCTGGAAGCGTAACCAGCGTTGGGCCGTTGAAGTCACTTTGCCAAACGGCTTCGACTACAGCCTGTCCGATTCCGAGAGCCGCCCGTGGAGCTTCTGGGCCCAGCGGGGTGTCCAGACGGTCGGCGGCGTGCAGCTGACGGACGCGGAGGCGGCCGAGAACGCCACCATCCTGCTACCGTCCGGCGCGGGCGGCCCGGCCTTCCTGGCCCTGCCGAACCATTATGTGATCCGGCGCTATAACAATGCGATGAGTTACGCCCTGTCGATCGGCCTGCTCGCCGATGCGATGGATGGCCGCCCCGGCGTTTCGCGGGCGTGGCCGGCGGAGGATCCGATCTCGCGCGATCAGGCGCTCGGCCTTCAGCGCGGCCTGGCTGCGCTCGGGTACGATCCCAATGGCATCGACGGCGTGATCGGCTCGGGCACGCGCCGAGCCCTGCGTCAGTACCAGGCGGCGCGAGGCCTGATTGCGGACGGCTATGTCAACGCCTCGATCATCGCCCGTGTGCGAGCTGAAGCCGGAACGTGACGCTCGCCCGTCGGGCGAAATTTCACCGTTTTTCCGCCCAAGTCGGAGCGAAGGATGGCTCTTCGCCGTTTATGCGGCGCTTGAGGGAGACTGACATCATGCGAGCCATCGTTCTCGCCGCCGGGCTTGGCGCCACGCTTTGCCTGGCCGCCTGCGCCTCAACCGGCGCGCCTCGCCCGACCTATTCCGAGCAGATGTCCGAACTGCGCGCCGCCTGCGACGCGCGAGGCGGCATCCTGACGCCGATCGCGGGCTCGACGGGGCCGAACCCGGCCAATGACTACGCCTGCGAAGTCCGCGGCGGAACGTCCGGGCGTCTGAACTAGGGCGATCTGTCGGCCAGCCGACGCGCGGCGGGGCCTCAGCCGCCCCGAAGCGCGTCCCAGGTGCGCGCGCCTCCGGCCGGCGCGGCCGGACCGGAGGTCCGACGCAGCCAGTTGAGGTTCTGCTCGACCAGTTCTGGCGGCAGTTCGCGGCGCAGGATCTGCTCGGCCTCGGCGGTGCGCCCCTGCAGGCCGATCATCAGCGCCAGATTGAGACGCATCTGGACGGTCGCGCCGGGCTGGGCCACCGCGCGACGGAGCAGAGCCTCGGCTTCAGCGTGCTGGCCGTCCGAAGCGGTGGAAAGGGCCATGTTGGTCAGCACAGCCGGATTCTCGGGCGAGAGGGTCAGCGCATCTGCCCAGGCCTGGCGGGCCTCGTCGCGGCGGCTTACCTGATCCAGGGCGACACCGAGCAGGGACACCGCCTGCCAGTCCGAGGGCTCCATCGCCCGCGCCTGCTCGAGCGGCGCGATGGCGTAGAAGGCCTGGCCTTGGGCGATCTTGGCCCGGGCGAGCTCCATCATGGCGCGCCGATCACCCGGTGCGACGACGAGCGCCTGCTGGGCGCTGTCGGCAGCCTCCTGATAGCGCCGCAGTTCGCGCTGGGCGCGCGACAGGTTCAGATAGGCTTCAATGTCATTGGGCGAGATAGCCACCTCGGCGGCCCAGAAGACCGCGCGCGACAGCGGGTCGAGCCGCTCGGCCTGGGCGCGCTGCTCGGCCGTGGCGACGCGTCGCTCCGGGGCGGCGGGCGCCGCGCCCTCCGCGGGCGGGGTCTGGGCCGGCGTTTCGGCGGCTTCGTCGCTGTCTCGTCCGAACGGCCAGATCTGCGCCTGCGCCGGCAGGGCGCAGGTCAGGGTCGCGGCGGCGACGGTTGCGAAGACAAGGCTCTTGGGCGACATGACAGGCGTCCTGATCGGTCCGGTTCGCTGAGAGTCTCAGGCCCCGCCGGTCAAGGAGTGGTTAACCTGTTGAGCAAGGTCCCCATGCCTGACGTCCTGATCGCCGCCTCCGACGCCGCCATTCCGCTCTCGCTGGTCTCGGAGGCCGCGTTCGAAGCCCTGACCGATGACGGCCTGAAGGAGCTGGGCCGCGGTCAGGACTTCAAGGGCCAGGCCGGGCGCATCCTGATTGATGCGGGTCCTGACGGGCGTGTCCGCAAGGTGCTGGCGGGCGCGGGCAAGGGCGGCGCCGATCCGATGAGCGCTCGCTCGCTGGCCGCGCGCCTCCCGGCCGGGGACTATGTGCTGGAGAGCCCGCCCGAGGGTCTCGACGTTGGCCTGTTCGCCACGGGATGGGCGCTGGGGGCCTATCTGTTCGATCGCTACAAGGCCCGGCCTGAACGCGGCCGTGCGCGGCTGGTGGTCGGCGATGACAGGGAGATCGCGGGAATCCGCCAGGTCGCCTCCGCCTGCCTTCTGGCGCGCGAGATGGTCGACACCCCGGCCCAGGACATGGGCCCGCTGCAGATCGAGACCATCGCCCGCGAGATCGCGTCCTCCAACGGAGCCTCCATCGCCGTGACGACCGGCGACGCGCTGCTCGAGGACAACTATCCCGCCATCCATGCCGTCGGCCGCGCGGCGACGGCGGCGCGGGCGCCGCGCCTCATCGAGATCGGCTGGAACCTCGACCAAACCGAGCTCCCGCTGGTGGCGCTGGTCGGCAAGGGCGTGGTGTTTGACTCCGGCGGCCTGGACATCAAGCCGGCGGCCGGCATGCGCAACATGAAGAAGGACATGGGCGGTTCGGCCCACGCCCTGGCGCTCGGCAGGCTGGTGATGCAGGCGGGGCTGAAGGTGCGGCTGATGGTGCTGGTCGCCGCCGTCGAAAACGCCATCTCCGGCGACGCCTTCCGCCCGGGCGATGTAGTCCGGACGCGCAAGGGCCTGTCGGTCGAGATCGGAAACACGGACGCCGAGGGCCGGGTGATCCTGTCCGACGCGCTGGCTCGAGCCGGCGAGCACAATCCGGACCTGACGATCGATTTCGCCACCCTGACGGGCGCGGCGCGGGTCGCCCTGGGGCCGGAACTGCCGCCCTTCTATACGGACGACGAAGGCCTCGCGGCCGAGATCACCGCCGCTGCGGCCGATCGCCGCGACCCCGTCTGGCGCATGCCGCTGTGGCGCGGCTATCGTGAGGCGGTGGAGGCCGAGATCGCCGACCTGCGGAACGATTCCGCCGAATGGGCGCAGGCTGGATCGGTCACGGCAGCCCTGTTTCTGCAACGATTTGCGCCAGAAACCGGAAGCTGGTGCCATTTCGACATCTTCGCCTGGAACAGCCGGGCGCGCCCCGGACACCCGGCCGGCGGCGAGGCCCAGGCAATCCGCGCCGTCTTCAAGGTGCTGACGGACCGGTACGGCCGTTAACGCGGTTTTTCAGCCTTGGGGAATATCGGGCAGGGGTGACCTTCGCGCCCGACCTCGATCCGCGTTTTCTGCTGGCCCGGCCCGACCTGGCCGAGCTGGCGCTCGAGGGTCTGGTTCGGGCCGAACGCTACGCCCCGACGATTGAACGCCGCTGCCGGTACGGTTTCGCCCCCATAACCAACGAGACCGGGGATCCGGTCGGCGAGCTCCTGCACGGCGAGGCCTTCGATGTGCTTGAAACGGTCGAGGCGCGCAGCTGGGGCCGAGCCCGACGGGATGGCTCGGTCGGCTATGTCGAGGCCGATCTGCTCGGCGACCCCTTCACCATCACCCATCGCGTCGCCACCACAGGCGCCAGCCTGCCGCTGAACGCACTGGTCGGCGCAGGCCATGCCGTCCGATCCAGCGAGCTCGCGGATCTGCGCTCCTTCGATCCTGATCTGGCGACCGCAGCCGAGCGACTGCTCGGGGCGCCTTATCGCAGGGGTGGGCGGTCCCGCGCCGGCGTGGATTGCGGCGGCCTGGTCCAGCAGGCGCTGCTGGCTTGCGGCCGGCCCGGCCCGCGCGCGTCCGACCTCCAGGCCGAACTGGGCGCACGCGTGGGGGCGCCCCTGCGCGGCGATCTCGTCGTATGGCTCGGGCGCCATGCCGGCGTCCTTGTCGATGCCGGACACCTGATTCATGCCTGTCCCGATGCGGGCGCCGTCGTGATCGAAATATTCATCGCCGTCGACCGGCGCTGGCGGGACCGGGGCGCTCCCGGGGCCGTCTTCCGCAGAATCTAGAGCGCCGGATCGACCTCTGGGCCAAGCGCGCCCGTTTCCAGATCCACCCCCTCCGCAACGAGCGCCTCCACAAGAGGTCCCAGGTGGGGCCGGTAGGCCTCGGCCCGGCCGTTCATCACGCGCACCGGCGAGCGGGCGCTGACCGTCGAAAAGGTGGCGATCGGACGCGGCGACCTCGCCGGATCGGCGCAGGCTGGGTCCCAGTCCAGCCCGCAGGCCTCAACGATGCGGCGCGCTTCCGCCTCGAAGTCGCCGGCCAGCGCCTCATACTGCACCTCGATCAGTCGGCCGGGATACGCCCGCGCCCAGTGGGCGGCGACCCGCGCCGAAAGGCCATAGGCCCGGCCGAGATCGGTCAGGTCGTGGGCAAAGGTCCAGTCGCGGCTGAACTCCTGCCGATACAGCGACAGGCAGGTCTCCACGGGATCGCGACGCATGACGATGATCGGCGCGTCCGGAAACAGGCGGTCGATCAGGCCGACGGCTTCCAGGTTTCTCGGCATCTTGTCGGTGACGTGGTCCCGCCCCTCGAGATCACCCAGCCCCGCCAGATAAGCCGCGGCCCAACGGTCGTCCGGCTGGAGATCGGGGCGGGCCAGCCACGACTCGAGCAGGCCCGGGAGGACCACGCGCTCGCCCGCGCCGAAGACGCGCGGATGAGCCGCCAGCATGGCCTCGACCAGCGTCGTGCCCGACCGCGCCATGCCGACCACGAAGATCGGACGGGGCCGCCCCCCGGCGGGCAGGCGCGGTTCAGCGGGCAGGCGCACGATGCGGCGAGCGCGCTCGACGGCGGCGGCGTGGTCATATCCGCCCTCTGCCCGCGAGGCCGCCAGCCGGTGAGCCGAGCGATAGGCCGCGAAGGCCTCGTCGTAGCGCCCGTCCGCATCCAATGCGTGGGCCACCGCGAAGGCAGCGGGCAGCCGGTAGTCGAGCGGCTGGGACAGATCTCCCGCCAGTCCGGCCAGACGGCCTTGCTCCGCCCTGGAGAGGCGCCCGCCGGTCAGGCGCGTCAGGATCGTATAGGCCGGGGCGTGGTCGGGCCGCAGCGCCAGGACCCGGCGGCAGGCCGCTTCGGCCTCCTCGAAACGCCCGAGATAGGTCAGCAGCGTCGCCTGCGATGAGAGGGCGTCGGCGTGATCGGGATTGCGCTCAAGCGCCAGCGCCAGGAGCCGCGCCGCCTCCTCGTACTGCAGTGCATGAAGCAGCAGGCCGCCGAGCGCCGCCAGATTGTCTGCGTTCTCGGGTTCCAGCGCCGCGACGCGCCGGAAGGCGATGACCGCCTGGGCGTGACGCCCGACCTCGAACATGGCCCGCGAGATCTCTCGCCAGGGGTCGGGATTGTCCGGTCTGCGGCTGATCCAGGCGCGCGCGGCGTGCTCAAGCCCCGCCCAGTCGCGGCGCCCGCGGGCGTAGTCACAGGCCAGGGAGCCGCGGCGGTCCTGCATCGCCTCAAGATCAGGGATCAGGGACGGGTCGAGGCGCGCGGCCTCGGACAGGGCGCGCTCGGCGTCGTTCCAGCGTCCCTCGGCGGCCAGGGTCTGGCCTTGCCGCGCGAGGGTCTGGGCGTCAGTCGTCAGTTGGCGGGGCCGCCCGGCTGAACGGTCTGGGTCTCGGCCGCGGCGCCGGGCGCCGCCTGATCGGCCGGAGCGCCTTCAGCGGCCTCAGCCCCAGCCTCGCCGCCTTCGCCCGGAGCCGGGGCTTCGGCCGGGGCGGCCGCGCCCGGCTGACGCGCAGGATCCGGCGCCGGAATAGCGAACCCGGTCGAACCCTGGCTGCGCAGATAGGCGATCAGATTGATGCGTTCCTGGGTGTCGCGCAGACCGCCGAAGGTCATAGCCGTACCGTTGATGTAGCGGCCCGGCGCATTGATGAACTCGTTGAGTTCGTCGTAGCCCCAGGTCGGCGACTCTGCGGCGTGCGCCTGCATGGCCGACGAATAGCTGAACCCCGGCGCGTGCATGACGTTCGCGCCTACGATGCCGAACAGGTTCGGACCGGTGCCGTTGGCGCCGCCCTGGTTGACCGTGTGGCAGGTGGCGCAGCGCGCGAAGGCGCGCTCGCCCGCGGCGAGGTCGGCGATCGGCAGGACCGTGCCCCAGTCCGGCGGAAGTTCGGCTTCGGCGGCGCCGGCGTCTTCCTCGGCCACCTCGATGAAATAGCCCATCTTTTCAGGCGATTCCTGATGGTAGAGGGTCTCCGCGCCCCAGTTGACCATGAGGATCGTAAAGACCGTCGCCAGGCCCGCGCCCGCGATCTTGTTGAACTGGAGGTCGCCGCTCATGCTCTGAAAGCCGCCTTGTCCTTGCTCTTCTTGCGTGGCGCTCTCTTACACCCTATCGCCAAGGGCGCAACCGCCCGCCGACGAAAGTGGATCGCCCCGCGCGTGTCAGAGCCCATTGTCATCATTCCGGCCCGTATGGCGGCCCAGCGTCTGCCCGGCAAGCCGCTGGCCGACATCGGCGGCCTGCCGATGATCGTCAGGGCCCTGCGTCAGGCCGAGGCGGCGAACGTCGGCCCCGTGGCGGTGGCCGCGGGTGATCCGGAGATCGTTGAGGCGGTTCATGCCCACGGCGGCCGCGCGATCCTGACGGACCCGGACCTTCCGTCTGGTTCGGATCGCGTGCGGGCGGCGCTGGATGCGCTTGACCCCGACGCGCGCCACGACACGGTCATCAATCTGCAGGGCGACATGCCATTCGTGGATCCCGGCGTGATCTCGGCGGTGGCGCGCCTGCTGGCCGAGGAGCCGACCTGCGACATCGGCACCGTGGTGGCGACCGAGGCCTCGCCGGACGATCGCGCCAATGCGGATGTGGTCAAGGCGATCCTGGCCATGACCGGGCCGGAGCGTGGACGGGCCCTCTATTTCACGCGCTCGACCCTCTATGGCGACGCGCCGGTCTGGCGCCATATCGGCATCTACGGCTACCGCCGTGCGGCGCTGGAGCGCTTCTGCGCCGCGGAACCATCGCCGCTGGAACGTCGCGAAAAGCTCGAACAGCTGCGAGCGCTGGAGATGGGTCTGTCGATCTGGGCCGCCGTCGCCGACGACGCGCCGATCTCGGTGGACAACCCGTCGGACCTGGACGCCGCTCGCGCCAGCGTGCCGGCATGAGCCTCTATGAGGCCGAGACCGGGGGCGTCGTGGTGCGGGTCACCCCGACCTATCTCGCGCACCAGTCCGACCCCGATGCGCGGCGCTGGGTCTGGGCCTATCAGGTCGAGGTCGAGAACCGACGAGACCACCCCGTGCAACTGCTCACGCGCCACTGGATCATCACCGACGCCTTCGGACGGCAGGAAGAGGTGCGCGGGCCGGGCGTGGTCGGCGAGCAGCCCGTCATCGAGCCCGGCGGCATCTATGCCTATACCTCCGGGTGCCCGCTCACGACCGCGTCGGGTTCCATGGTCGGCAGCTACGGCATGGCCGCCGCCGA
>CAMLNT010000007.1 GCA_946481425.1 uncultured Brevundimonas sp. | reverse complement strand
ATCCCCGTCACCGACTATGGCAACAACATCCGCCAGGTCGCCTTCGACGAAGGCGTGAAGAACGCCTTCGATTTCCCCGGCTTCGTACCCGCCTACATCCGCCCGCTGTTCTGTCGAGGCATCGGGCCGTTCCGCTGGGCGTCGCTGACGGGCGATCCGGAGGATATCCGCAAGACCGACGCGGCCATGAAAAAGCTGTTCCCGGACAACGCGGGCCTGCACCGCTGGCTCGACATGGCCGGCGAGCGGATCGCTTTCCAGGGCCTGCCCGCGCGCATCTGCTGGATCGGTCTGGGTGACCGGCATCGGGCTGGGCTGATGTTCAACGATATGGTGGCGTCCGGCGAGCTGTCGGGCCCCGTCGTAATCGGCCGCGACCACCTCGATAGCGGTTCGGTCGCCAGCCCGAACCGCGAGACTGAGGCCATGATGGACGGCTCGGACGCCGTGTCTGACTGGCCCCTGCTGAACGCCCTCCTGAACACGGCCGGCGGCGCCTCTTGGGTGTCGCTCCACCACGGCGGCGGGGTCGGCATGGGCTATTCCCAGCACTCCGGCGTTGTCATCGTGGCTGACGGCACGCCCGAGGCGGCCAAGCGCCTCGAACGCGTCCTCTGGAACGACCCGGCCACCGGCGTCATGCGCCACGCCGATGCGGGATACGATATCGCCAAGGCCTGCGCGCGCGAGCACGGACTGAACCTGCCGTCGCTGGAAGGCTGAACATGACCCAGATCGTCATCGGCTCCTCGCCGCTCACCCTGTCGCAACTCCGCGCCGTCGTGGACGCGCCGGCCTCGATCTCGCTTTCGGATCGCGCCTGGGCCGCCGTCGATGCGGGCGCGGCCGCCGTCGCCGCCATCATCGAGACGGGCCAGACCGTCTATGGCGTGAACACCGGCTTTGGCCTGCTCGCCAATACCTCCATCGCCCGCGAGGACCTGGAGACGCTCCAGACCAACCTCGTGCTCAGCCATGCCTGCGGCGTCGGCGAGCCCCTGCCCGACCCGGTCGTGCGCCTGATGCTGGTGCTCAAGATCGCCAGCCTGTCCAAGGGCGCCTCGGCCATTCGCGGCGAGACGCTGCAGGCCCTGATCGCGCTGGTCGAGCACGACGTCCTGCCGGTGATCCCTTCCAAGGGTTCGGTCGGGGCCTCGGGCGACCTGGCGCCGCTGGCGCACATGTCGTCGGTCCTGCTCGGTGTCGGCGAGACGAGGCACAACGGCGAAACGCTGCCAGCCGTCGAAGGCCTGAAGCGCGCGGGCCTCAAGCCCATGACGCTGGGGCCGAAGGAGGGCCTGGCCCTCCTCAACGGCACCCAGTTCTCGACGGCCACGGCCATGGCCGGCCTGTTCCGGGCCGAGGCCATCTTCGCGGCGGCGCTCGCGGCCGGCGGCCTGTCCGTTGACGCCCTGCTGGGTTCAGACGCCCCGTTCGATCCGCGCATCCACGCCCTGCGCGGCCATCGCGGCCAGATCGAGGTCGCCCAGACCCTGCGCGCAATGCTGGTCGGCTCGGAAATCCGCGAGAGCCATCGCCACGACTGCGCCAAGGTCCAGGACCCCTACTCGCTGCGTTGCCAGCCGCAGGTCATGGGCGCGATTCTCGATCAGCTGCGCATGGCGGCCCGGACGCTGTTGATCGAGGCGAACGCCGTCACCGACAACCCGCTGGTCTTCGCCGAGGAGGGCGACGTCCTGTCGGGTGGCAACTTCCACGCCGAACCTGTGGCCTTTGCCGCCGACCAGATCTCCATGGCCCTGTGCGAGATCGGCAATCTGTCCGAGCGTCGCACCTCCATTCTGGTCGATCCCAAAATGAGCGAGCTTCCGGCCTTTCTGGTGAAGGAATCCGGCGTGAATTCGGGCTTCATGATCGCCCAGGTGACCGCAGCCGCCCTCGTGGCCGAGAACCGGATGGTCGCCCACCCGTGCAGCGTCGATACCGTCCCGACTTCGGCCAACCAGGAGGACCATGTCTCGATGGCTGCACACGGCGCCCGGCGCCTGCTGGACATGACAGCCAACACCGCCGTGGTCGTCGGCATCGAGCTGCTGGCCGCGGCCCAGGGGCTCGAGTTCCGCCGGCCTCTGAAGACCTCGCGCTCCCTTGAAGGCGTCTACGACGCGATCCGCGAGATCGCGCCGCCGTATGACGCGGACCGCTATTTCGCGCCGGACCTGACGGCCGCGGCCGCCCTCGTGGAGAGCGGCCGCTTCCTCAACTTCTCGCCCGGCCTGACCGAGGCGCCCTAGTCCTATTCGGCCGGGGCGTCCTCGACGCTGAGGACGTACTCGCCCGTCTCGCCCGCCGAGAAGCTGCGCACGCGCAGGACGTATTCGTTGCGTCCGTCGGCGACGAAGTCGAGGCGCGAGTTCAGGTCCGACAGGCCATCGTCGTCCGATTGCTCGGTCACGAAGACGCCGTCCGTCACCTGTCCGAGCTGGACGAAGCTGTCGAACTCGTTCGAGGTCAGCGAGATGCGCACCCGCTGGCCTTCGTACGCCTGGAAGCGATAGGCGTCGTAGAAGGAACCCATCTCGTCCACGGGATCCTGGTCGTTCAGGTCGCCGCGCAGGGTCGAGCCAATCACCAGACTGCCCGGTTGGGGCGCCGGACCGAGGTCCGTGAACGACAGGCTGTAGGCGCCCGTCTCACCGACCGCATAGCTGGTCGCCCAGAGTTCGTAGAGACCGTCGGCCGGCAGGGTGAAGGTCAGGCGCGAGTTGGTGCCCTCGCCCATTCCGTCGTCGTCCTCGCCGATCGCCGCCAGCCCGTCGCCCGTGTGCTGGCCCAGCAGCAGATAGGTGTCGAAATCCTGCGAGCGCATCTCGATGCGCACGCGCTGGCCGGCCGTGCCGTTGAAGGTGAAGCCGTCGTAGTTCATCCCTTCCCAGGTGATCCCGTCGCGCTCCTCGAGACGCCCTTCGACGGTCGCACCGAGCTCGACCGGAGCCGGATCGGGCGAGGCCCCGAGCGCACGGCTTTCCAGGCTGTAGTCGCCCAATCCCGCCGGGTCATAAGGCATGACCCACAGTTCGTAGTCGCCCGTGGCCTCGGCCGTGAAGATCAGGCGCGAGTTGGTCGTGCCGTCGCCCAGGCCGTCGTCATCATAGGTCAGGAAAGTGTAGCCGCCCATCCCATCCGGCTCCGCCACCACGAGGAAGGTGTCGAAAGCGTCCGAGCGGGCGATGAACTGCGCCCGCTCGCCTTCGGCCAGGGAGAAGCCGTAGCTGTCATAGCGCGCCTCAGTCTCCGCCATGGCGTCGCGCTCGGTCAGCGTCCCTTCGGCGCCCCGACCCAGACGGATCGGCCGCGGCCGCGCCGGCTCGCCCAGATCGCGGACCGACAGGGTGTAGGGACCGCTCTCATTGGCCGCGAACGAGGTCGATCGGATGCGGTAGACTCCACCCTCGGCGTTCAGGATCACGCGCGAATCGAGGTCGCCGGCGCTGTCGTCGTCCGACGCCACCATCTCCATCGCGCCGTCGGCGTCCTGGCGATAGACCTCGATCAAGGTGTCGTGCACGTCCGAGCGCAGGGTGATGACGAGGCGCTGTCCGGCGCTCGTCTGGACGTCGTAGTCGTCGAAGAAGCGGTCATCCCCGGCCACGCCATCCTGGTCACCGAGTTCGCCGCTGACGGAATCGCCAACAGCCATCGAGCCCGGCGGCGGCGGCGGAGGCGGAGGACCGCGATCAACGGCGCTGAGGCTGTAGGCGCCGCGGGCGGCGCCGTCGAAGGACATGACCCGAACTTCCACCGGTCCGGGGTCCGTCACCGTGTAGCGAAGGCGCGAATTCGTGCCTTCCCCCAGCCCGTCGTCATCGAAGGCCAGCGCCAGCCAGCCGCTGGGCCCCTCGCGGCGACCGAGTTCCAGGACCGTGTCGATCGCTGACGACCGGGCGACAATCTCCAGCCGCGCGCCGACGGGCGCGTCGATCAGATATCCGTCGAAGACCTGTGGGAGATCGTTCTGCGGGTCGTCATCCAGCAGCGCACCCTCGACCGACTGTCCCAGCGCCAGAGGAGCGGGCGCAGGGATCGGCTCGAGCGCCGTGAGGCCCAACCGGTAATCGCCAGCCGCGCCGGTCGCATAGGTTGAGACCCGCACATAATAGTCCCCATCTTCGGGGGCGTAGAAGCGCGCGCGCGAGTTCGTCGTGCCGTCGGCGAAACCGTCGTCGTCGTAGGCGATCTGCTCGTAGACGCCCCAGCGCGTCTCTCGCCAGACTTCCAGCGTCGTGTCGAAGGCCTCGCTGATGGCGGTTGCCTCCAGTCGGTCGCCCGCCCGTGCGCTGAATCGGTATTCGTCATAGCGGGCGTCCGGCGCCCAGTCCGGCGCGGCGTCTTCCAGCGTCAAGGCGCCCTGCGCCTCGCCGCCAACGGCGAGGCTGCCGGCGGTGACGGCGGTCGCCGGGCTGGTCTGCTCTCCGAAGGTCAGGGTGTAAGCGCCGTTCCCCGACCCCGCGAAGCCGCGGGCGCGGATTTCGTAACGCCCCGTCTCGGCGGCGGTGAACCGCAGGCGCGAGTGCAAGCCTTCGCCCAGGCCGTCGTCGTCATAGGCGATCTGCTCGGCCGTGCCGTCGGCGTGGATGTACTGGCCGATCAGATAGGTGTCGAAGGCGTCCGACCGCATGATGATCTCGACGCGTTGGCCGGCCTGGAGGTCCAGCACATAGCGGTCGAACAGCCCGTCCTCGTCGCTGCGCGAATCGCCGTCGACAAGTTCCCCGGTCAGGCTGACGCCGAGCGCCGCAGGCGTGGCCTCCGCCAGCATCGGTTGCGCGGCGGGTACATCGTCCTGCCCGGCGGCCCAGGCCCCCGATGCGGCTAGGACGAGAGCGAGCGCCGAGCTTGCGGCGAGGATAGAGCGTTTCATGGAGCCTCCCTGACAACCGATGATAGACGCTCAGCTTGGCCGATTGTAAATCACGGACGTGGCCACGATTCCTGACTCAGAGAGACCCACCGCATGAGTGGCGCGCGCCGCATTGACGGCAAGACCTTCGCCGACGGACTGGTCGAGCGCGTCGGGGCGGCGGCGTCACGGCTCTCGGAGGAGACCGGCGTCCGGCCCGGGCTGGCTGTCGTTATCGTCGGCGACGATCCCGCCAGCCGGATTTATGTCCGCAATAAGGGCCTCAAGGCCGAGGCCGCGGGCTTCGCCTCCTTCACCCACGCGCTCGACGCCAGCACCGATCAGGCCACGCTGGATCGGTTGATCGCCGACCTCAACACAGACCCGGCCGTGCACGGCATTCTGGTCCAGCTCCCGCTGCCGGACCATCTGGACGCCAATGCGGTTCTGGCCTCCATCGACCCGGACAAGGACGTTGACGGCTTTCACGTGGTCAATGCCGGCCGCCTGGCCGTCGGCCTGCCCGGCATGGTCCCCTGCACGCCGCTCGGTTGCATCATGCTGCTGAAGGACGCGCTCGGCTCCCTGTCGGGCCTGAACGCCGTCGTGGTCGGCCGCTCCAACATCGTCGGCAAGCCGATGGCTCAGCTGCTGCTGGCCGAGAGCTGCACCGTCACTATCGCCCATTCCCGGACCAGGGACCTGCCGGAGGTCTGCCGCCGCGCCGATATCCTGGTCGCCGCGGTCGGCCGGCCAGCCATGATCAAGGGCGACTGGATCAAGCCGGGCGCGACGGTGATCGACGTTGGCATCAACCGCATCCCCCATCCCGATCCCGCGCTCGCCGCAGAAGGCCGGACCCGCGTCGTCGGCGATGTCGATTTCGCCGAAGCGGTCGAGGTCGCGGGCGCCATCACGCCGGTTCCGGGTGGCGTCGGCCCGATGACGATCGCCTGTCTTCTTGCCAACACCTATGCCGCCGCAAGCCGGTCGCTGGGCCGACAACCCGAAGAGCTCTGACGGATGACGCCAGTCAGGGCCGGTCTGCTAAGCCTTGTTCTGGCGCTGGCCCCCCTGCCGGCTTTCGCGTCGGTTCCTGTCGATCGAGTCGAGACCAACCGGCTCAGCTTCCTGTTTCCATCGACCCAGGCTGACCTCAACGAACAGCTCCAAAACCTGTTCGAGGACACGGGGATCGAGGTCTTCATTCTCATCGTGCCCGCGCTCGACGGCCGCACGGCCCAGGAAACTGCGCAGGCGCAGCCTCTCTGGAGACGTCCCGGGGAACAGGTCCTGCTTCTGATCGGTCTGGACGATCGGGTGGTCCGGATCGAGACCGAGGGACCGCGCAGCGCCAGAGCCGACGCCGTCTGGGCACGGCTGATCGAAACCGAGATGCTTCCCGGCCTTCGCGCGCAGCAGCAGGGCAAGGCCGTCCGCCGCGGCGTCAACGCACTCGATCGCGAGCTCCGTGGGCAGCCGCCAGAGCCCAGCCTGGTCCTGCGAGGCTATCCGGCCGCCCTTCTGAACACCCTTTTCGTGCTCTGCGCCGGCTTCCTGGCCGCCGTCGGCTTTGACCGAATGTCCAGGGAGCGGCTGTGGCGCGCAAGGTGGTAAGCCCAAAAGCGCCACCGCTGGCGCACTGGGAAGTCCAGACCCTGGCCGTGCGTAGCGCGCCGGACAGGCTGGACCTGGCGCTCGCCGTAGCGGCATCAGGCGCGCTTCTGGCGCCCAGCCTCTGTCTGGCCCTGGGCGTGAGCGCCGCCTGGCTGCCAGGCTCGGCCAGCGTCTGGCGTGCCGCCCACCTTTCGTCCTTCGACGGTCTGGCCCCTGGTCCGTTCGCGGGTGTCCTGGCGACCCAGACCCTGATCTTCGTGGCCCTGGTGCTGCTGTGGCGCGCCGTGAGCACCCTGGCCCCTGCTTCTGGCTGGATGCTTCCGGAGGCCCGCGGCGACGCCCAGGCCCGCCAGTTGTTCGACGACAGCCGACCGGGGGCCCTGATCTATGTCGCGCGCCGCCAGCGCACGGCCCGCATTCTTGTCGACCCCGAGGTCGAGGCCGCCCTGCCGGCCGGAGCCGTCGCCCGGGCCCGCCACGCCCTGGTCGAGGGCCTGAGAGCCGGCGACGAGCGTGGCGCCATCGAGCGGGCGCGCGTTCTGTTGCAACCCCGTCGCTGAAAATTGACGCGATGGAGCCTCCGTTTGGACCTCTCAGGCGTTAGGTTGCGGCTGTCATGACCCGGATCGTCACCTACAACGTGCACCGCTGCGTCGGTGTCGACCGAAAGCTGGATGTGGCGCGGATCGCGGCCGTCATCGCCGACTGCGAGCCCGACATCGTCTGCCTGCAGGAACTCGATGTCGGCCGGGCCCGCACAGGCGGGGTCGATCAGGCGCACGCGATCGCCGAGCTGCTCAGCATGAGCTTCCACTTCAACGCCGCCATGCGCGTCGAGGAGGAGTTGTATGGCGATGCGATCCTGACCACCCTGCCCGAACGCTCGGTGCGTTCAGGTCCCCTCCCGACCGTCTCCGGCGTGCCGGGCCTGGAGCCGCGCGGCGCCCTGTGGGTCGAAGTGACGGTCGATGACCGACCCCTTCAGATCATAAACACCCACCTTGGACTGGTCCCGCGAGAGCAGAGGCTTCAGGCGGCTGCCCTTCTGGGCAAGGACTGGCTCGGTCATCCTGACTGTCAGGGGCCGTCCATCCTGATCGGCGACTTCAACTGCACCTCGCTGACGCGGCCCTACCGGTCGCTCGCCGGCCGCATGCGCGACGCCCAGCGGTGCGCGGACCTGCCGCGGAGCATCAAGACCTTCCCCTCAGCCTTCCCGACCCTGCGGATCGATCATTGCTTCATCAGCCCTGAAATCCGCATCACCGGCATCCACGCGCCCTTCCACCCGCTGGCGCGGATGGCGTCAGATCATTTGCCGCTGGTGATCGACTTCGATGTCGAGGCCGTCGCCTCTGCGACCGCCGCCTGAACTTCACTCTTGAGCATATGAGACAGGCGAAGCCGCCGCCACGGACGCCAGGCGTCGGCTGAACTCGACGGATCGCCGAGCTGATATTCGGCGATGAAGCGGCCCCACCAGCCCGGATCTTCGTCCGTCAGCGGCGCCAGCCGGCCTTCATTGAGGGCGGCGACCGCTCCCGCGACCGTGCCGACAGCATGCTCCTCCTGCATGAACCGCTCGGGGGCCACCCCCAGGAAGTGGGCGATCGATTCCTGGCGCAGGCGACGGATGGTCCCATCCGGACGCGGCTGCTCGACCGAAATATCGCATTCCGTGTCGAAGCCACAGGAACGATTATTTAAATTGGTCGACCCTACACGGATCATCCGATCGTCGATGATCGTCATCTTCGCGTGGACGATGATGTTTCTGCCCTTGCGGGTCAGAGGCCTGAACGCCGACAGCTTGCCGTGGACATCGGCCTTGCGAAGGCGCCGCAGGATGGCTGCGCGCGCGCCGTCCATTGTCGCCTGATCGAACCAGCTCGGACTTTCCCCCGTAGAGACCAGCACGATCTCGGGCCCGTCGGCTTCATCGAGCCGGCGCGCTAGGGCGGAGGCGATGATTGGCGAGGTGAAGTATTGGTTTTCCATATAAATCAGATTCTTGGCCTGATTTATGGACTCAATGTGCAAGGCCTCGTTCTCACGCACCCCGGGGGCTTGCCGGCGCGCAGGTTCTGTACGCGACACGCCCACCATCACCTTTCTGAGATGCGGCTCGACATCGTCAGGCCAGGGGTCTCCGTCGGCCTCGACCGGTTTCAGCCGTTCGCCGGTGGCGCGCTTCCAGCGATCACGGGCGAGGTCGCCGAGGGTTCGGGCTGCCTCCCCGTCGACCATCATCATCACCTCGTGACGGGGTGAGCAGATGACGCCACTTGGCGTGCAGCGGCGGACATCGTCATCCAGATGATCCGGCGTGTCCCAGCGGTCGGTCGAGATGTCGCCGCCCCCGCAGAACGCCAGCCGGTCGTCGATGACGAGCACCTTCTGATGGTGGCATGCGCCCATGGCCCCGGGCGTATCCATGCGGAAATCCACCGCGCGCTGCCGGAACCACTTCTCGGCTCGCTGAGGATACAGACCCTGCGACAGGGCGATCGGCAGCGGCGAGCGCCAGAGCAGGAGCCTCACATCGAGATCAGGCTTCTCGCGTACGAGTTTGCGCAGGACGTGGCCGATCTCGCCGGCGTGCCCCTTGGGACCCGAGACCGGATCGAGATGGGTACGCGGATCGAATTGCCAGCCGATCAGCATGATCGAGCGGGTCGCCGACTGGATCGCCTTGGCCACGGCTGCAAAATAGGCCTGGTTCTCCGGCAGGACGGCGACGCGGTCGGCCTCAGCCGTGCGCCAGCAAGTGTAGCCGGGGTCAAGCAGCACGAATGTCTCCTTCAGGTGCGTCCTTATGCCATCCCCGACCGGCGGCGCATGAAGGATTCTTCACCCGGAACGCTGTTGCCCCATTTTCGCTCCGGGCGCATAAGAGCGTAGCCTTAAGGGGAGGCAGCGGATGCAGGCGTTTCTGGAATTCCTGGGCAACCTTGTCGCCGTCCTCGCGGCGGCCGCTCTCGCGCATCTGGGCATCGATCTGGAGCCCCGTCAGACCGATCAGCGCGAAATCCGCCGCACGTCGGACTGTTCCGAAGACGCCCGCTCCGTCATCTCCACCGCGAATCGCGACTGTTAAGCACACCCGGGGTTTGCCCGGCGTCATCTAACCGTTAAGGGTTCCCTTACGGCGCGAGCGGTCACCCGCGCCGATCAGGGGCCGGAATATGAGATCGCGTTCGAGACCTTCGCTCGAAGTCAAGGAAGTTGAACAGGAAACCGCACCGGCCCTCGCGCCCGAGGTTAGCCTGTCGACGGAGGAGACATCGGCGCCCGTGACGGTGGCCGAAGAGCCCCCTGCTCCGCCTCGGGCAGAGCCACGGCTTCCGGCTCCGTTGGCCACGCCTGCTCGCGGATCGGACGGGGCCAAGGCCGCCTATCCCCTGGCCATCATCGCCGCCTTGCTCTGGATTGGCGGCGTCGCCTCTTGGGTCGCCTATCAGGTCGGGGGCGGCGCCATGCAACTGGACGCCCAGACCGCCGCACTCGTTGCGCTCGTCGCCCTCGCGCCCGCTGGCCTCTTCCTCGTCATCGCACACATGATGCGCCAGGCCGCCAGCCTGGCCGCCGAGGCTCGGCGCGCGCGCGCCATGGCCGACAGTCTCGGCCTGCCGACCGGCGTCGCTGCACGCGACTCTGGTCAAATCCTGCTGGGGCTGCGCTCTGACATCGAACTCTCGGCGCAGGCCGCTGAAAGCGCACGGGTCGAGCTCGCCGCGCTGCGGGCCGCCATGGAAGAAGAAACGCGCAGCCTGAACGAAGCCGCCGACATGGCCCAGCGGACCGCCCGTCGTCTGACCGAGCAGCTTTCCAAGGAGCGTCTCAGCCTCAACGAGCTCAGCGGCAAGCTGGAGCTCCAGACCCAGGGCGTGGTGGAGACCGTCGAACGTCAGGCGCAGATGGTCGCCGACGCCTCGGATCTTGCTCAGACCCAGCTTCGCGAAGCCGAAGCCGCTCTCGCGGCCCGCGCCGCCGACATGGCGTCGGCTGCCGCTGAGGCCCAGGACGCCGCCCGTACGGCCGCAGACGACCTCGCCCGCCAGACCATCCGGCTGGAAACCGCCGGCTCGGGCGTCGCCGACCAGATCCGATCGGTCGAGGAAGGGCTGTCCGAACATCGCGCCGCGCTCGTGCAGTCGGCCTTCGGCCTCCGGCGCGACCAGGAAGATTTCGCCGCCCAGATCGAGACACAGCGCGCCCAGCTGACCGAAGCGCTCGCCCATGCCCGGGTCGCCGGCTCCGAGATGTCCGAGACGTCCGCCATGGGCTCGCGCGCGCTGCAGGACCTCGTCGAGGCGGCCGCCGATCAGGTCAAGGCGCTCACCGAAATGACCCAGGCCGAGGCCCGCGCCTTCGACGCCCGCACCCGCGAGGCATTGGACCGGTTCGAAGACCTCGGCGCCCAGGCCCGCGAGAACGCCATCCAGGAAAGCGAGCGCACGCTCGCCGATCTCAACGCCGCGCTGGAACGCTCTCGCGTCGCCACCGACGCCGCCGTCCAGGAAGCCCGCGAGCGCATCGACCGCCTCGGCGAACTGGCCTTCGAAGCCGGAAAGGCCGCGGATCAGGCCTCCGAGTCGCGCCTGGAGGCCGCTCGCCGCGTGGTCGAGGAAACCGCCGCCATGGGCGAGGAAGCCGCCCAGCGGATCGCAGAGCGGCTCGAGAACAACCTTCTCGAGGCCCGCGCCGCCCTCGCCCACGTCGAGGATTCGATCGCCCGCGTCGACGAACACGTCACCCGGCTGCCCGTGGAGGCGCGCGCGCGCATCGACGAGATCAGCAAGGCGGTCGAAGACAGTCTCTCGACCCTGACCGAGGCCGCGCGCCGCGCCGCCGCCGAGACCGAGGCCGTGGACACCGCCTTCCAGGCGCGGGTTCAGCGCAACTACGACATGCTGACGGAAACCGTCCGTCTCATGGGTGTGGTGTCGGGCGACGCGCCCTCTCCCGCCCGTCGCGCCCCCGCTCCGGAGCCCGAGGACGGCCATGGCCTGCGGGGCCGCCTGCGGCTGGCGCCGACCGATCGCGACGAGGAGGTGCGGCGCGCCTTCGAACCGGCCGAACCGGTCGCCCCGTCCGCCGAGCCGCTCTCCTGGAAGGAGTTGCTTGCCGGCGCCGGTGAGCCGAGCCTTGACGACGAGCCTCTCGAGCCGACGCCGGCCGACGCCGCGACCCTGATGGCTCAGGTCTCGGGCGTGATCCACGACATGGGAATCGATCCTGCCGCGCTATTGCCGCGCGCCCGCGTCGAGGAAGCCGCCCGCGCCCTGTCCGACGGTGACCCCTCGCGCGCCCGCGACATCGTCCGCCGCGTGGCCCCGGCCGCGGTGCGCCGCATCTCGCGCCGCGTCCTGACCGACCGGGCGTTGCGCGCCGACGCCGATCGCCTCGTTCGCAACTATGGACGCACCCTGACTGACACCGCTCGTCAGGGCGACGATGCAGGCGTCAGCGCACTACTGTCGTCCGAGACCGGTCGCGCCTTCCTGTTGCTGGACGCAGCCGTCGGCGACCTCGGCTAGGCCTTCGGTTCAGCGATCTCGCGCCGGATGACGAACGCCAGGGCCGTGCCCGCCAGCGCCAGAACGGTCATGGCGAGATAGCCCTTCACGCGATGCGCATCATACAGCGGGCCCGAGACCACCGTGGCCAGACCAATCAGCAGCCCGGCTGACAGACTGGAATAAAGCATCTGGGCGGCCGTCGTCTGGGACGGCGGCGCAAGCTTCTCGATCACTTGCAGCGCCGCGAGGAACACTGCGGCGAAGCTGAGAGCGTGCAGCCCCTGCAGCGGCCATAGCAGCCAGAGCGGCGGCGCGAACGCCATGGCCGTCCACCGCACCACCGACGCCGCGCCGCCAAGGGCCAGCATGGTCATCGGCCCGACGCCGACCCGACGCCGCCACGGCTCGATCGCCCACATCAGCACCAGCTCGACCACCACACTGAAACCCCAGAGCAGGCCGGTGTCGCGCGTAGAAATCCCCTGCGCCTGCCAGGCGATGGCCGAGAAGCCGTAGTAGAAGGCGTGCGCCGCCTGCAGCAGGCTGACCGCCACGATGGCGATCATGAAGGTCCGGTCCGAGACCAGCCGTCCCAGCCCCTCGAACCGCGACGCCTGGGGCGCAGCATCGGGCTCGGCGACCGGTTCGCGCGGACCGGCGAAGACCGCGATGGCCACGAGTCCCGTCGCCACCACCACCCAGAGCAGAATCGCGTCCTCGCCCGCCGTACGAAGGATCATCCCCATGGCGACATTGGCGGCAATGAAGGTCAGAGACCCCACGCCTCGCGGCAGCGAAAAGGTGAAGCCGTCCCGCCGCGCCATCCGCAGGGTCAGGGCGTCAGTGAGCGGGATCAGCGACGCCGCCGCCGTCGAGGCCACGAACCACAGCCCCAGCCACGCCAGATAGCCCTCCACCAGCGCGCAGGCGCCGTAGGCCACCGCCGCGATCACCGCCAGCCAGGCCAGCGCCGTCCGCCTCAGGAGGAACCCGTCCGCCCAGATGGCGATCAGCGGCCCGGTGACGATCCGCGCCAGCATCGGCGCCGCCAGAATCACCGCGATCTCCGCTCCGGTCAGTCCCCGGCTCTCCAGCCACAGGCCCGCGAACGGCAGGCTGACGCCGGTCGCGGCGAAGATCAGCCCATAGGTCAGCGCCGCGGCGCGCGAGGAGGTCATGGCCTGCGCATAGCATGGCGCGGCCGGCCGCGGCCTCTCTACCTGAACTCGCGGCAAGGTTGGCATTTGAGCTTGACCGGACGGTCACGTCGGGGTCCACACGGGTATGGATTCTGTTCAGCCTGCTTCCCGGCGCACCCTGTATCCCGAGATCGAAGCCTACGCCTCGGGGCGCATGGCAACCGAAAGCGTCCATGAGATTTACTGGGAAGCCTGCGGCAATCAACGCGGCAAGCCCATGGTGGTCCTGCACGGCGGTCCCGGCGGCGCGATCAATCCCGGAATGCGCCGCTATTTCGATCCGGCGAAATGGAACGTCTGGCTGTTCGATCAACGCGGCTGCGGCCGGTCGACGCCCAACGCCGTCCTCGAGGACAACGATACCTGGAAGCTGATCGAGGACATCGAGCGTCTGCGCGAGCAGGCGGGCGTCGAGAAGTGGTCGGTCTTCGGCGGCTCCTGGGGTTCAACCCTCGCCCTGGCCTACGCCATCAAACACCCGAACCGGGTCGAGAACCTGATCCTGCGGGGCATCTTCCTGCTGACCCAGCCGGAATTGCACTGGTTCTATCAGCACGGGGCCTCGGAGATCTTCCCGGACGCCTGGGAACAGTTCCTGGCCCCCATCCCCGAGGCGGAGCGCAGCGATCTGATGGGCGCCTACCAGAGGCGCCTGATGGGTCCCGCCAGCGAGGAACGCTCGCGCTGCGCCGTGGCCTGGTCCAGCTGGGAAGGTGACACCGTTTCGGCCCAGGGACCCGACGCCCGCCCCGAAAAGTTCGCCGAGCCCGATTTCGCCGTGGCCTTCGCCCGGATCGAGAACTGGTACTTCACCAACAAGGGCTTCTTCCCCGAAGAGAACTGGATCCTGAACTCGATCGACACGATCCGGCACATCCCGACGTGGATCGTTCAGGGCCGCTTCGACGTGGTGACGCCGATGTCGGGCGCTTGGGCGCTGCACCGCGCCTGGCCTGAGGCCAACTTCGAGGTCATCCCGGATGCAGGCCACGCCTCGACCGAGCCTGGCATCATCGACGGCCTGGTGCGCGCCACCGACGCGGCGGCGAGAGGCTAGGCCTTCTCGGCCACCTCGCGCGCCGCCTGGGTCTGCTCGACCCGCTCCTGAAGCTGGAAGCCGATGCGCCGCGCCGGCTCCTCGGGTTTGGACTTGGGCATGGCGCTCAGCAGCACGTTCAGCTGCGTGTAGTGCTGGATCAGCCGGATCGGCCGCCCCGCCTCGTTCACGCCCATGAACAGGATGAAGTCCGGCCCCCAGAACCCGACGTCGCGCATGTGAAAGGCGCCGTCGCCCGGCCCGTTCACGATCCGCGCGCCGACCTCGTCGTCGGCGTCCAGCTTGGACTCGAAGTCCTGGATCAACCGCGACAGCCGCACGAAGGCCCACTCCGCGGGGTTCTCGCGCATGCGCAAACCATCCGCGAGCGCCGAGGATTCCTCCGGCGTCGTCCAGGCCGTGATCGGCTGCGGGCAGTCCGGCTCGCCGGGCGGACAGGGCGTCTCGCCGACGGCCGAGGCGGCCGATGGGGCGTCGATCATGTCGGTGGTGGTCAGTCCGAGTTGTCCGGCTGTGGGCTTTGAAGCGTCGCTCATGCCCTAGAAAACACCACGGCCCTTGGGCAGTTCAAGATACCGGTGCACGCGAACGCTCTGGACCAGACCGAAACCGATCATCACCGTCAGCATCATCGAGCCGCCCCAGGACAGCAGCGGCATGGGCACGCCCACCACCGGCGCCAGACCCATCACCATCGCGCCGTTGATCAGCACATAGGCCGCGAACGTCGCCACGACCCCGCACGTCGCCATCCGCCCGAAGTGGTTGTGCGACAGGGACGCGATCCTGAGCGAGATGACGATGATGGCCGCGAACACCATCAGGAGGCCGAAGCAGCCCACGAAGCCGAACTCCTCGCCCAGCGTGGCGAAGATGAAGTCGGTGTGCTTCTCCGGCAGGAAGTTCAGCTGGCTCTGGCTCCCCAGACCATAGCCCCGCCCGAGGGCGCCGCCGGCTCCCATGGCGATCTTGGATTGCACGATCTGGTAGCCCGAGCCCGCCGGATCGGCCTCCGGGTTGAGGAAAGTCAGCACCCGGTTTCGCTGATAGTCGTGCATGCCGAACATCACGAACGGCGGGATAAAGGCCACGGCCGCTGCGGCGCCGGCGACCACGATCTTCCAGCTCAGGCCAGCGGCGAAGATGACCGCCGCCCCGGTAAGGCCAATCAGCATGGCCGAGCCCAGGTCAGGCTGGTTGGCGACCAGCAGGAACGGCACGCCGACGATCCCTGCCGGGACGATCAGCTTCCAGTGGAAGCGCGCCTCCTGCGCCGTCGCCCCGTGGTACCAACGCGCCAGCGCCAGCACGACGCCGAGCTTCATGAACTCAGCCGGCTGAATGCGCGTGAAGCCCAGGTTCAGCCAGTTCTTGGCCCCACCGGCCATGTAGCCCAGCGGCGTGAACTCCACGAGCAGGAGAAGCAGCACCAGGAAGAAGTAGGTCGGATAGGCCGCCGCGTACCACCAGCGCGGCTCCACCAGAGCCAGGAACAGCATCATGCAGAACAGAGCCGCGAAACGAATCGAATGGTCGAAGGCCCACGGCTGCCAGGCCTGGCCGCCGATGGAATAGAGCATCATCGCGCCGGTCCCGGCCACGACGGCCAGCAGACCCGCCAGACGCCAGTCGATCTGGGTCAGCTTGACCGGAAGCCGGTCGCGCTCGCCGGGACGGCTGATGGCGGATGCGGTCATTGCGGCGCCTCCGGCGCGGGTGGTGGCGTCGCGGCGGCAGGCGGCGCGGCGGCTTCGACCGGCGCGTCTCCCGTCACGGCCGTATCCGGCCCGATCGGCGTCGGGGTCGCGTCGAAGCGGGCCAGCAGCTCCGGATCCTTGAGGATCAGGGTGCGCATGATCTCACGGGCCTTGGGCGCGGCGATCGCGCCGCCCGAACGGCCGCCGTGTTGGACAATGATCGAGATCGCATAGCGAGGGTCGTCGATCGGCCCATAGGCGATGAACAGGTTGTGGTCTCGGCTCGACCAGTCCCCACCCCGGCCTCGCGCTGCAGTCGTATAGTTGCGGACCTGGGCTGTGCCTGTCTTGCCGGCCATGCGCATCGTGCCCAGACCCAGCTGGCTGTTGCGGAAACCCGTGCCGCCGGCGTCGGTGACCAGCTCCATGCCTTCCTGCAGCACGCGCATCTTGTCGAAGTCGTAGCCGATGTCCTCGAACTCGGCCTGCGGACGCTCGACGCCGCCGACCGACTTGATCAGCCGCGGCATGATCATCTTGCGGGCATTCGCCAGCCGCGCCGTATAGACCGCAAGCTGCAGGGCGTTCACCGCCACAGCGCCCTGCCCGATGCCGTAGCTGGGTGACTCGCCGGGATACCAGGTGCCGTCGCCGTTGTAGGGATTGGCCCGCTTCCAGGCGCGGTCGGGAACGATGCCTTCGTTCTGGCTGCCCACGCCGATCTCGTATTCGCGGCCGAAGCCCATGTGGCGCGCCACCTCGGCGATGGCGTCCGGCCCGATCTCGACCGCCAGCGTCATGAAGTAGACGTTGCAGGAGTTCTTGATGGCGTTCTTCATGTCCTGCGGACCGTGGCGTCCGGTGCAGGCGAAGCGGCGTCCGAGGTAATAGCCGCCGTTGCAAGTGATCAGCCGGTTGGGGTCGGCTCCGCGCAGCATGGCCGCCATGCCGACCACCGGCTTGAAGGTTGACCCGGGCGCATAGGTACCGGTCACCGCCTTGTCGAGTAGCGGGTTGCGCTCATAATCCGCCCAGGCCCGATAGATGGCGCTGGGCACGCCGGAAACGAACAGGTTCGGGTCGAACGACGGCGCCGACGCCATGCAGAGGATGTCGCCCGTGCGGCAGTCGATGGCGACGGCCGCGCCGGATTCCTGCTCGAACACCTCGATGGCGCGGTTCTGGGCGTCGGCGTCGAGGGTCAGGACCACTTCAGCGCCCGGCGTCGCCGCCTGCGAGCCCTCGTCGTCGGCGCCGCGTACGCGACCCTCGGCGTCGACCTCGACCCGCTCATAGCCCGGCTGGCCGCGCAGCTCCTCGTCGAGCGACCGCTCGATGCCCTGCCGGCCGATACGGAAGCCCGGGTGATAGAAGATCGCGGGCGGCTCCTCGCCCTCCTCGCGCAGCGCCTCGACGTCGCGGTCCGAGACCTTGGCGACATAGCCGACCGCATGGGCGAAGCTGCCGCCAAACGGATAGAACCGCACGTCGTCCATGGTCGCGAGGACGCCCGGCAGGTCGTTGACGAACAGGCTGACGCGGGCGAACTCCTCCCAGGTCAGGTCCGTCTTCACCGGCACGGGTGCGAAACGCGGCGCCGCGTTCACCTCGCGAATGATTCGGCGGCGGCGCTCGGCCGTCTCGGGCAGGAGACGCGTCACCAGATCCAGCGTCGCGTCCAGGTCCTGGGTGGCATCCCGCACGATCGAGACGGTGAAGCTCGGCCGGTTCCCCGCGACCATTACCCCGTTGCGGTCCGTGATCCGGCCCCGCGGCGCGACGCGCAGGCGATCGTTGAACCGGTTGGCCGAGGCCGCCGATGCGTAGCGACGCTGGTCGATCAGCTGCAGATGCGCCAGGCGCGCGCCCAGCACCCCCAGCCCCAGCAGACTGCCGGCGCCCAGAAGGAAGGTCCGGCGCAGGAACGAGCCCTGCCGCTCATTGACCTCGCTGAAATAGATCTTGGGCCCTTCGCTCATCGGAACCTGAGGTCCCCGTCGTCGAAGCGCTCGATCAGCCAGTTGGCCGCCGGGAACAGCAGCACCGTCGGCAGAATCTGGAAGAAAAGGGCGATCACGCTCGGCGGATTCCCGGCCCACAGCGTCACCACCAGATAGACGATCAGGAAGGCCAGAAGGGTCACACCCGCGTACCAGGCGAACAGCAACCGGGTGTCCTGCCCCTGGATGTAGGCCCGGGCGCCCAGCACTGTCGCATAGGCGGCCAGCAGGCCGAACGACCACAGACCCAGCGGCGTGCCCCAGAACAGGTCCGTCACCAGCCCGACCATCAGCAGCACCAGCGGCGCCAGGACCGACGGCCGGATCAGCGGCCAGGCGAAGGCCAGCACCATGGGCGCGACCGGCTCCGGCAGGGTCAGGCCGAACACCTTGATCGGCGTCGCCAGGATGAGCGTGGCCCCCAGCGTGATCAGCGCCGGATAGACGATCCACTGAAGCGGGCCGACCAGCTTGACCGCGGCGGCCCGACGCGCCGGCGCGATCCGCCTCATTCCTGTGCTCCGTCCGGTGCGGGCGGCGGCTGGGCGGCCGCGGCGGCGCGGGCGGCGGCGGCCGCCTGGCGGGCGCGGGCGTCCGCGGCCTCCTGCTCGCGGCGCGCCCGTTCGTCGGCGGCGCGGCGTTCTTCCTCGGCGCGGCGGCGGCCCTGGGCGTCATCGACGCGTGCAACGACATCGGGCGTCGGCGGCGGCGCGGTTTCGAGTCCCGCCAGAGGCGGCGCATCCAGCGTCGAGCCATCGGCCAGCTGAGAGAAGCTCTGGAACAGCATGACCCGCACGAAGTCGATCGCGCCCCGATCCGAGAACAGCTTGACCCGCCAGGTCCCGTCGATGCCGCGCGCGGCCACGCCGATGGGCAGGCCGCGCGGAATGAGACCGCCGTCGCCCGACGACAGAATTCGGTCGCCGACCTCGATGGCGTCCTCGCCGCGCACGAACTCCAGGCGGGGATTGCCCGAGCCGTCGCCGCGCATGATCGCGCGCGCATCCGTGCGGCCGACGACGATCGGCACCTGGCTGGCGACATCGGTCACCAGAAGCACCCGCGCGACCGAGCCGCTGACGCCGCTGATCCGCCCGACGAGGCCGTGTTCGTTGATGACGGGATTGCCGATCCGTACGCCGCGGTTCGAGCCGACGTCGATCAGACGGGCACGGCGGAACGGGCCTCGCGCTTCCGACACCGACCGCGCCGTCACCAACGGCACCTCGGGCTCGACCCTGATGCCCAGCAAGGCCTCGTATCGGGTGTTCAGGTTCCTCAACGCCACCACCGCGTCGCGCTCGGCGCGCAGCTGCGCCAGCTCCTCGCGCAGGCGGCGGTTCTCGCCCACGGCGAAGAAATAGTCGTCGATGTAGTCGGTGATCTGGCCGAACCAGCGCACGGGCGCGGCGAACACGCCGCCGACCGGCGCCGCCGCCGACTCGAAGCCCGACCGCAGGCCCTCGTGACCGCGCGTGTCCGCCTCGCTCCGGTCGCTGAGCAACAGGAAGAAGGCGGCCGCCATGGCGATCACCAGGGTCGCTGCCGCGGACCAGGTCAGCGGCACTTTCAGATTTTCAAACGGCGACTCGCGAAGGGACACCGCGCTGCTCCCGGACCGGCTGGAACCAACCGCCTAACATGAGTCCCTTAAGGAAGGGACGCGTCCAGCACGCCCTTCATCCAGCGCGGATGCTCGAGCACCCGGCCGCATCCGATGGCGACGCACGACAGCGGATCATCGGCCACCGAAACCGGCAAGCCGGTCTGGTCGCGGATCTCGGTGTCCAGGCCGCGCAGCAGCGCGCCGCCGCCGGTCAGCATAATGCCCTTGTCGGCGATGTCGGCCGCCAATTCCGGCGGCGTGGCCTCCAGCGCGACCTTCACGGCCTCTATGATCTGAGTGACCGGCTCGGCCAGGGCTTCGGCGGCCTGACGCTCCGAGATGCGCACCTCGCGCGGCACGCCCTGCATCAGGTCGCGGCCCTTGACCTCGATCGACAGACCTTCGCCGTCTGCCGGGACGCGGGCGGTGCCGATATCCTTCTTGATCCGCTCGGCCGTGGTCTCGCCGATCAGCAGGTTATGGTTGCGGCGCATGTAGCTGATGATCGCCTCGTCCATCTTGTCGCCGCCGACGCGGACCGAGCGCGAATAGACGATGCCCGACAGGGACAGCACGGCCACCTCGGTGGTGCCGCCGCCGATGTCGACGACCATCGAGCCGGTCGGCTCGTGGATCGGCAGGCCGGCGCCGATCGCGGCCGCCATCGGCTCATCGATCAGGCCCACCCGACGGGCCGAGGCGTTCAGGCACGAATCGTTGATGGCGCGACGCTCGACCGCGGTGGCCCCGGACGGCACGCACACGATGACCTTCGGATTCACGAAGCCCTTGCGGTTGTGAACCTTGCGGATGAAGTGCTTGATCATCTCCTCGGCGACTTCGAAGTCGGCGATGACGCCGTCGCGCATCGGGCGGATGGCTTCCATGTGCCCGGGCGTACGCCCCAGCATCTGTTTGGCCTCCAGCCCGACCGCGTGGACGATCTTGCGGCCGCCGGCGTTTCTCAGCGCCACGACCGAGGGCTCGTTCAGGACGATCCCCTTGCCCTTCATGTAGATGAGGGTGTTCGCGGTGCCGAGGTCGATGGCGATATCGTTGGAGATAGCGCCGAAGAGCGAGTTGAACATGGAGTGAGGATACCGTTCGTTCGGGTCGAGATGCGCGTCAGTGAATAGGCCGTCTTGGGCGATGCCTTGACCGCGCGAGTCCCCACACGCACGGCCGCCTGACGTCTTCGCTTTAGCGGACTAAAGGCTCGTTTGCCCGCATGAAGGAGGGATTACAAGCCCTCATTGCGAACGGTTTCGCGGCGTCTGGTCACACCTGCGCGAGCGGCTCGAAGCGTTTAGGCGGCGCGGCTGGCAGCAGGCATGCGCGTTGCCGATTCCGCGAGCGGATAAAGGCTCTCTTCTTCGAAGCGAATACGCAGGATCAGGGCGTTCAGCACGCAGTCCGCGGCCCGGCTGAACGCCGCTGGCCGGGCGACGATCTCGTCCGCGTTCCAGAACTGCGCGAACTGCGTCCAGGCCCCGACGAGCCCGCCGACATCATGGTAGGCGGCTTCGGCCTGACGGCTGGTCTGGTGATCGCACAGCGCCATGAGCGCCCCATAGACTTCGACGTCCTCCGCCTCGAGATGAGCTACGATCCGATCGTCCAGGTCCTGGATGGCGGCGACGGCTTCGGCCGCATCCGCCGCGGTTTTCACTTCCAGGGCATGGCCGGCCAGATCGGCGGCGCGGGCTAGCAGGACCCGGTGTTCACGGCGAAGTTGATGGAAATCCATAAGCTGCACTCCCCACACCTGCTTCGTTAGCGGGTAGAGATTAACGCCGAGCCAATGCGGTCTGGGGGTCGCTCAGTCGTCCTCGACTTCCAGTCCGGTTTCGACCTCGCGCCCGGCTCGACGGCGGCGGATCCATTCCCGAACGGCCAGCATCAGCACGAGCCAGGCCGCCGCAGCCCCGGCCAGTAGTAGCGAGTGCCAGACCCCGTCCCCACTGACGGCCGAGAACACCGCACCGCCGAAGAAGGCCACCAGCGCCGTCTTGGGCAGGACACCCAACGTGCAGCCGGCCAGGAAGGCCCAGACATTCGCCCGCGTCGCCCCGAACGCCATGTTGACCACGATGAAGGGCGCGGAGGGCACGTTGCGGATGATGAAGCTGGCGTAGAAGGCGTTCTTGCCGATGAACCGCTTCAGGCGCTCGAAAGTCCGGCTTTCCATCCGGTCCAGAAGGCGCGCGGTCGGGCCGCGGCCCATCCAGTAGGTCACCCCCGCCGAAATCACCGTCGCCGCCCAGCTGTAGAAGAAGCCCAGCGACGGCCCGAACGCCACCACGCAGGCCGCGATCAGCAGGAACTGCGGCGCCCCCACGAACGCCGACACCACGAAGAGCACAACCGTCGCCGCAAAGGCCCACGGACTGCCGCGATAGCCCTGAAGCCAGGCTTCCAGCTCATGCTCGGCCTGCTGGCCCATCTGGGTCTTGCCCAGCAACAGGAGGCCCACCGTCGCTGCCAGCAGCAGCGCCGTCACCGCGGCGGTACGCCAGCGGCGGGAGTCCATCTCCGTGAGAAAGCGACCTATGCGGGTAAGCATGGCTTGGCCTTACCCGGTCGGAGCGGCGTCGGAAAGTGCGGCTACATGGCCCGGAAGGTGGCGCCCACACGCATCGTCCCGGTGATCGGCGCCGAGCAACGGCTGCCGTCGCCGATCGGCTCGCAGCCGGTCCAGGCCACCGACCAGTCCCGGCCGAAGACGCCCTCACGTTGCGCCGTCAGCACGATCGGCGATCCGCGCCGCCCGCGCAGCCAGCACTGACGCCACGGTCCCGGCGTGCGCGAAAAGGCCTCGCCGCCGCAATACATCGGCGGATCGGCGCTCACGACCAGGTCGGCGGCCGCCGCCGCGCCCACCAGATCGACCTCCAGCAGATAGTCGTATCCGTCTCCCACCACCGTCACGCCCGGAAGCTCTACCGGGCCGGGATCCTGCGCGCCTGCGGCGAGGAGGGATGAAAGGACGAGGGCGATCATGCAGCTAACCCAATTCAGCGATGTCCCGTCACATTGCGCGATGCTGCGGCGCCGCGTAAACAACCGGGTCCCTTCATGAGGAAGAATTCATGTCCAAGCCGGGGTCGGGGCTGGAATCCGCCACGCTCGCCAGGGTCAAGCCCTCGCCGACGCTGGCCGTGACCGCCCGCGCGCGCGAACTCAAGCGCGAGGGACGCGACGTCATCGGCCTGGGCGCGGGCGAGCCCGACTTCGACACGCCGGACAACATCAAGGAGGCCGCGATCGCGGCCATCCGCAGGGGCGAGACCAAATACACCGACGTCGACGGCATCCCCGAGCTGAAGGCCGCCATCTCGGCCAAGTTCGCGCGTGAGAACGGCCTCGACTACCCCGTGAGCCAGGTCCACGTCGCGCCCGGCGGCAAAACGGTAATCTACAACGCCCTCGTTGCGACCCTGTCGCCAGGCGACGAGGTGATCGTCCCGGCGCCCTATTGGGTCAGCTATCCCGACATGGTCCTGCTGGCCGGCGGCGAACCGGTGGTGGTTCCCTGCCCCGAGACGGATGGCTTCCGGCTCCAGCCGGCCGCGCTCGAGGCGGCGATCACACCGCGCACGCGCTGGCTGATCCTCAACTCGCCGTCCAACCCGACGGGCGCCGCCTATTCGCGCGCCGAGCTCGATGCCCTCGCCGAGGTCCTTCGCCGTCATCCGCACGTCTGGGCGCTGACGGACGACATGTACGAGCATCTGATCTACGACGGATTTGAGTTCACGACGCTCGCCCAGGTCGCGCCCGATCTGGCCGACCGGGTCCTCACCGTGAACGGCGTCTCCAAGGCCTACGCCATGACCGGCTGGCGCATCGGGTATGCGGGCGGCCCCAAGCCCCTGATCGACCTGATGCGCAAGGTCGCCAGCCAGACGACCTCCAACCCCTCCTCGATCAGCCAGTGGGCCGCCGTCGAGGCCCTCAACGGGCCGCAGGACTTCATCGCCAAGCGCTCCGAGGCCTTCGAACGCCGCCGTGACCTGGTCGTCTCCATGCTGAACCAGGCCTCCGGCGTCCGCTGCCCGAAGCCCGAAGGCGCCTTCTACGTCTATCCGTCCATCGAGGGTCTGATCGGCAAGCGCGCGCCCTCGGGCCGCGAGATCAGCAGCGACGGGGTTTTCGCCGCTGAACTACTCGACGCAGAGGGGGTCGCCGTGGTCCAGGGCGAGGCATTCGGCCTCTCCCCCTATTTCCGCATCAGCTACGCCACCTCCGACGCCGTCCTGGAGGAAGCCTGCCTCCGAATTCAGCGCTTCTGCGCGAGCGTCGGTTAAGACCGTGATCTGGGGCATCGTCCTCACCGTTGTGATGACGGTCGCCCTGACTGCCGTCTTGGGCAAAGTCGGTCCGATCGACATGCCGCGCGATCGGGGACTGTCGAGCTGGCCCACCGCCACCGCCGGCGGGCTGGCCATCATCGCCGCCACCATGCTCGGCCTGATGCTCTATGTGGCGATTGAAAACCCGTCGCCGGGGCTCGGTCGTGTCCCTTGGGTGCTGGCCAGCGCGGTGATCGTCGCCATGCTCGGCGCGATCGACGATGTTCTGGATTTCCCGGCCTGGATTAAGCTGATCGTCCAAATCTTTGTCGCGATTGCCTTTTCCGCCTTGGTGGCCAGGGTGGAAATCCTGCCGATCGGCCCCGGTATCGACCTGAATCTCGGCGAAGTCCTGGGGGTGCTTGGCACGGCTCTGTGGCTGATCGTGATGATCAACGCCTACAATTTCATGGACGGCTCGGACGGGGTCGCGGTGGGTGTCCAGTCCATCGGACTGTTCACCTTGGCCCTGGCCAACCCCGGTCGCCCCTTGGTGGCCTTCACCCTGCTGGCCGCGGCCGTGGCGAACCTCGCCTTCCTGCCGTTCAACCATCCGGGCCGCCGCATCTTCCAGGGCGACTGCGGCGCCCTGTTTTCCAGCTTCCTTATCGCCGGCTGCACCGTGTTGCTGGCAACAGGTGACGATCCGCTGTCATCAATCTATCTGGGCGTCTTCGTGGCGGCGCCGTTCCTCGTCGACGTACTGCTCACTCTCGCGCGCCGGGCTCGGGCCAAGAAGGTGCTGTTCCAGGCCCATGACGAGCACCTGTATCAGCGCTGGATCCGCATCGGCGGCCATTCTCCCGGCGCCCTGGCCTGGCGCATCTGGGCCATCACGGCTGGCTGCGCGGCTCTGGGTCTGTTCGTCGAGCAGGCCTATCCGGAATGGAGTCTGACGGTGCTGCTGCTGCTCATCGCGACCCTGACCGGACTATGGCACGTGCTGAGCCGCCAGCTCGACCGAGCCGATCTGGTGCTCGCGCCTACGACGAGCGACTGACCGAGAAATCGGCCAGTTCAATCAGGGCGGCCTTCCAGGGACCGTCCTCGAACCGGTCCAGCGCCGCCTTGGCGGCGTCGGCATAGTCGCCGGCCAGATCGAGGGTCGCGCCGAGCGCGCCGGTCCCGATCACCAACTCGCGCGCCCGCTTGAAGTCGCCCTCGGCCTGTTCGTCCGGCCGGGCCACGCGGGCCCAGAAGGCGTCCTCCTTGCCCTTTGTCCGCTGGACAGCGAGCAGCAGCGGCAGGGTCGCCTTGCCCTCGCGAAAATCGTCACCGGCGTCCTTGCCCAGCGCATCCGACGCGCCGCCGTAGTCCAGCGCATCGTCCGCGAGCTGGAACGCGAGGCCCAGGTTCATGCCGTAGGCCTTCAGGGCGTCGCAGTCCGCGTCCCCGCCCATCGCCGCCACCGCCCCGGATTCAGCGGCCGCGGCGAACAGCGCCGCCGTCTTGGCCCCGATGATCTGGATATAGACCTCCTGCGGCAACTCCAGGTCATGCGCCCGCGTCAGCTGCAGCACCTCGCCTTCGGCGATGACGCTCGAAGCATGGGCCAGGAGCCGAAGCGCCTTGAGCGATCCGGTGTCGACCATCAGGTCGAAGGCCTTGGTGAACAGGAAGTCGCCCACCAGCACGCTCTGGGCCGCACCCCAGATCAGGTGGGCCGCCGTCTTGCCACGCCGCGTGCGCGAGCCGTCCACGATGTCGTCGTGCAGAAGGGTCGCCGTGTGGATGAACTCCACCGCCGCCGCCAGCTTGTGATGGGCGTCACCCTGCCCGCCGATCAGCCGCGCTGCCGCGATGGCGACCAGCGGACGCAGGCGCTTTCCGCCCGCGGCGATCAGGTGCTCGGCCAGAGCCGGAACGACCTCGACCTCGCTCTGCATCCGCTCGCGGATGAGTCCATCGACGACCGCCATATCGGCCGCGCCCAGGGCGACGAGCGCATCCACGCTCCCAGGGGCTCTTGCGGCGGGGGCCGTGACAGGGTCCAAACGAAAGCTCCGAACTCACCGGCTGCGGAGTCTCGTCCGCGCCAGCCAACGCCGCAGGGTCTAGCCGAATGGGCCAAGAGGTTAAAGAGGACCGCCTGCTCGGCGGACGGCTGCGTGTCCTCCAGCCCACGCGCGGCTATCGCGCGGGCATGGACGCGGCCCTGCTCGCTGCGGCCTGCCCCGCCCGTCCCGGCCAGCGCGTGATCGAAGCGGGCTGCGGGCCCGGCGCGGTCCTGCTTCAGGTCGCCGCCCGGCGCGAGGGCGTGTTCCTTATCGGCGTCGAGCGCGAACTCGAGCCCGCCGCCCTCGCGCGGGCGAACGCTGAGGCCAACGGCCTGGCCGACCGAATCGATATCCGCGAGGCCGACGTCGCGGCCGGTTTTCGCGCTCTGGGCATGCAGCCATGCGACTGGGCGCTTTCCAACCCGCCCTTCTTCGACGACGAGGCGGCCCTGCGGGCCCCATCGCCCGAGCGCCGTGCGGCCTGGATCGCCGACGACGGACTGCCCGCCTGGACCGGTTTCCTGCTCAAATCCGTGCGCGAAGGCGGCTCGATCGTGATGATCCACCGCGCCGACCGTCTGGCCGACATCCTGTCCGGCCTCGCGCCCAAGGCCGGATCGTTTCAGATCCGCCCGATCCACCCTTTCGCCGATCAGCCGGCCAAGCGTGTGCTGGTGCGCGCCATCAAGACAGGCAAGGCGCCGCTCCAGCTGCTCCCGCCGCTGGTCCTGCACGACCGTTCGGACGCGAAACACACGCCCGAGGCCGACGCGATTTTGAAGGGTGAGGCCGCCCTCGACTGGGCCTAGTCGAAGATGTCGAAGATGCTTCCGCGGCGGCGGTGTCCGCCCCGGTAGCCGCCCTCGCCTCGCTCGCCGTATTCCCCGCGCTCGCCGTACTCGCCGCGTTCGCCGTAACCGCCGCCCCAGGGCTGCTGCTGCGGACGTTGCGGCGGCGGCGCGCCCTGCGGCGCATAGCCGGCGGCCTGCTGCGGCGGGCCGTCGTCACGCCCGGCCTGCATCAGCTTTTCGAGTTCGCCCCGGTCCAGCCAGACCCCGCGGCAGGTCGGGCACATGTCGAACTCGACGCCGTTGCGGCTGACGGTTTGCATGGAGGCGTTGTCGTTGGGGCAGAGCAGCAGCGGCATCGGGTCGTCTCCGTTGTTGACGGCATTCAAATGGCAAGGTCACGCCCCGGGCGCAAGCGCGTCACGACAAGGCCGCGATTTCCGCCTCACCTCAAGCTTGACGGGGAGACCGGATGGACGCTCGCGCCTTCATCACTGAGAGGCTTGCGGATCCGCAGGCGCGTCGCTGGCTGATCGCCGGCGGCGGGGTCGCCGTCTTTCATGTCGCCGTCCTGGCCTGGATGGCCGGCCAGGCTCCGATTGTCCGGCCCGAGCTTGTCGTACCGCCCCAGATCGCTCCCATCTTCGTGGAGCTGACGCCCCGGGCCCGTCCGCCGCGACCGGCCCTCGAGACGCCCCGCGCTGGCGGCTCGCGCGCCGACCTGCCGCCCATCGCCGTGCGCCCAGGCCGGCCCGGCGCGCCTGCTGAGGTCGCCCCGCTGGTTGTCGACATCCCGCCGGCGGGTGCGCGGCCCTCCGCGCCCGGGCGCGTCATTCCCCAGTCCTGGCGTGACCGCTGCGGCCTGGGCGACGGCGCAGTCACTGACGACGCCCTGCGCGCCTGCCGCGAGAGCTTTCTTCAGGCCGCAGCCCCGCGCGAGGCGCCGCCGGCCCGCACTGACCCCCGCGATGCCTGGGAGGCTCGCTCTGCCGCCAACGTTGCGCGCTACGAGTATTTCCGCTCGCCCGCCCCGACCGGCAGCGGCAACGCGGGCCCCTCCTCCACGCCTGGTTCGAACTTCGGCATGGGCGCGATGGATGACAGCGTCATCTATACCCGGGGCTCAAGACCCGAGGTCAACGGCGGGATCGACTGAAGTTGACCTAACCCGCCAGTTGCTCGCGCAGGCTTCCATTCGGATCGATCACGTCATCTACCTGCCAGCGGCCGCCGACCCTGCGCAGTCGCAGTTCGATCTGGGTGAGCCTTCCATAGCTCCGGAAATCGACCGCGACGGTCGCTCGGTCCCCGTTCACCGCCACGCCGGACATCTCGTAGCTGACATCGCCATAATCCTGGCAGGCGCAATAATAGTCGAAACCGAGCCCGCCGATCTCCGGGTCTGAGGCCGCTTCGATGATGGCGCGCAGTTCCGCGGTCTCGACGCCTTCAGGGATGGTCGCGCCGGAATCGAACCCGGCGACATAAACGTCGTAGATGCTCGCCACGACGGCACGCACGGCCGCTTCGTCGCTGGCGGCGTCAGCTGCGTCCGCCTGCGCCATGGTGTCGGGGGTTTCGCGCGACGCCTCTGCGGAGGCCAACGCCGCGCGATCCTCGGCCGCGCTCGCTTCCTCGCCCCCGCCGCAAGCAGCCAGGGCAAGCGCTCCGCCCAGGAGAACAGTGATGGATAGCATTCGATTCATGACCGCAACCTCCCGGTGTCGGCGATCAGACATAAGGCCGCTTGAGTTGAGAGCACCCTCACGAGACCTGACAGCAGACAATGCTCTCGCCATGGCCTTGTCGTCGCGGGCGCCGCCCGTCCCCCCAAAAGACCGCTTGAGCCCCAGACTTTCCGCACCACAGCATGCGGTTGCCCGCAAGGGCGCGAGAAAAAAGCCCCGGAGATCGCTCTCCGGGGCTTCCTGCAATGATCACAAAGATCTCGGCGAAGGCGCCTATGCCTAGCCTTCGATCTCGGCCGCCACGTCGTCCGGCAGCGGCTCCAGCTCGGCGGGCTGACGGGAGGCCGCCAGGGCCTCGTCGCGCTCGTGAGCCACGCGCTGCAGGCCACGCAGGTAGGAACCCGTACCCGCCGGGATGAGCCGGCCGACGATGACGTTTTCCTTGAGGCCTTCGAGCGTATCGATCTTCCCGTTGACGGCCGCATCGGTGAGGACGCGGGTTGTCTCCTGGAACGAGGCCGCCGAGACGAAGCTCTTGGTCTGGAGCGACGCCTTGGTGATGCCCAGCAGGACCGGCTGCGTGGTGGCCAGACGGCCGCCGCGCTTCTCGGTCTTCGCCTGCTCGATATCGAACTCCGACTTGTCCATGTGGTCGCCCTTGATGAGCCCGGTCTCACCGGGATCAACAATCTCAACCTTTTGAAGCATTTGCCGGACAATCGTCTCGATGTGCTTGTCGTTGATCGGCACGCCTTGCAGGCGATAGACGTCCTGCACCTCGTTCACGAGGTATTCCGCGAGAGCCTCGACGCCCTGGATGCGCAGCAGATCGTGCGGATCGGGGTTGCCGTCGATGATGTAGTCGCCCTTCTGGATCAGGTCGCCGTCGTGGACGGAGATGTGCTTGCCCTTCGGGATCAGGAACTCGACCGCTTCGCCCTGGTTGCCTTCCGAATCCGGCTCCGGGGTGATCTTGATGCGACGCTTGTTCTTGTAATCGCGACCGAATTCCACACGACCGTCCATCTCGGCGATGACGGCGCAGTCCTTCGGACGGCGGGCTTCGAACAGTT
>CAMLNT010000006.1 GCA_946481425.1 uncultured Brevundimonas sp. | reverse complement strand
TTCCAGAAGGAAGTGGTCCTGACCAAGCAGCCGTTCGTCATGAACCCCGATCAGACGATCGAGCAGCTCGTGGCCGACACCGGCAAGGAGCTGGGCTCGCCGATCACGCTCAAGGCCTTCGTCCGCATGGGCCTGGGTGAAGGCGTCGAGAAGCCGGTCGGCATGGACTTCGCCGAAGAAGTCGCCTCGATGACCAAGGCGTAAGCGACAACCATCGCTGCAAATAAGAGGGGCGCTCCGGCTGACGGCCGGGGCGCCCTTCGTCTATGAAGGGGGTCGATTCCGCATCCAGCCGACCGAGACCCATGGCCGACACCAAATACAAGCGCGTACTCCTGAAGGTCTCCGGCGAAGTCCTGATGGGCGACCAGCCCTACGGCATCGACATGAAGACGGTCGCGACCGTCGCCCAGGCCGTGGCGAAGGCGCATGCGACGGGCGTCGAGATCTGCCTGGTGATCGGCGGCGGAAACATCTTCCGCGGCCTGTCCAAGGCCGCCGGGGACATGGAGCGCGCGACCGCCGACCAGATGGGCATGCTGGCGACCGTCATGAACGCCCTGGCCATGCAGGCGGCGCTGGAGAAGATCGGCGTCCCTACCCGCGTTCAGTCGGCGCTGGACATGCCGGCGGTGGCCGAACCCCTGATCCGTAGGCGCGCGCTGCGCCACCTCGAGAAGGGCCGCGTGGTGATCTTCGCCGCGGGTGTCGGCGCCCCGTTCTTCACCACCGATTCCGGCGCGGCCCTGCGCGCGGCCGAGATGGGCTGCGATGTGCTTCTGAAGGGCACCTCGGTCGACGGCGTCTATTCGGCCGACCCCAAGAAGGACAAGACGGCGACCCGCTACGACTCCCTGACCTACACCGACGTTCTGGCGAAGGACTTGCGGGTCATGGATGCATCCGCCATTGCCATGATGCGTGACGCGGACATTCCGATCGTGGTCTTCTCGATCCGCGAGGAAGGTTCGTTCCAGCGCGTGCTGAAGGGCGAAGGCGCCCACACCGTCATCCGCACCACGGCCTGACGACAAGACAAGACTGGGAGACGACCATGGCCAAGCCCGACCTCAACAGCTTCCGCAGCCGCATGGACAAGGCCGTCGGCGCCCTGAAGGAAGAGTTCGCGGGCCTGCGCACCGGCCGCGCCTCGGCCGGCCTGCTGGATCCGATCATGGTCGAGGCCTACGGCTCGACGACGCCGCTGAACGCGGTCGCCGCCATCTCCGTGCCCGAGCCGCGCATGATCGCGGTCAATGTCTGGGACAAGGGCGTGGTGGTCTCGGTGGAGAAGGCCATCCGCGCGTCGGGCCTGGGCCTGAACCCGGTCGTCGACGGCCAGACCTTGCGCATTCCGATCCCGCCCCTGACCGAGGAACGCCGCAAGGAGCTGGCCAAGCTGGCCGGCAAATACGCCGAGACCCAGCGCGTGGCCGTGCGCAACGTGCGCCGTGACGCGAACGACGATCTCAAAAAAGCCGAGAAGGCAGGCGACATCAGTCAGGATGAGCAGAAGAAGATGGAGGCTGAGGTCCAGAAGGACACCGACGCCGCCATCAAGCGCATCGACGAGGCCCTGAAGGCCAAGGAAGTGGAAATCATGCAGGTCTAGGCCGATGCCAGACCTGAAAGGCGCGCATTGATGGCCTCAAGCCCCAGCCCAGACGCCGCCGGTCCGCGCCACGTCGCGCTGATCATGGACGGCAACGGCCGCTGGGCGAAGGCTCGGGGCCTGCCGCGAACGCTTGGCCACCGCGCCGGCGTCGAAGCCCTCAAGCGTACCGTCAAGGCCGCGCCGGATCTGGGCCTGACCTGCCTCACCGTCTTCGGTTTCTCGACAGAGAACTGGCGTCGGCCCGCCTCGGAGGTCTCCGAGCTGATGGGCCTGGTCCGGGCCTATGTGGAAAGCGACCTGGAACGGCTCATCCGCGAAGGCGTGCGGCTGAAGATCCCTGGCCGCCGGGACGGCCTGCCGGACGACATCCGCGAGATCGTCGAGCGCGCCGAGGCCCGCACGGCCCACAACGACCGCTTCCTGCTGCAGGTCGCCTTCAACTACGGCAGCCGGGCCGACATCGTCGACGCCGCCCGCCGCTTCGCCGAAAGCGGCATGGACCCGGCCAGCCTGACCGAACAGGCTTTCGAGGGCTTTCTGTCGACCGCGGGGGCGCCACCGGTCGATCTGGTCGTGCGCACCTCGGGCGAGCGCCGGCTGTCGAACTTCCTGATGTGGGAGGCCGCCTACGCGGAGCTGCTGTTTCAGGATATCCTGTGGCCCGACTACGGACAGGAAGCCCTGGCCGAGGCGGTGGAGGCCTTCCGCACGCGCGAGCGGCGCTTCGGCGGGCTCGAGCCCGAACGGGCGGCGGGATAGTGCAGATCAAGGACATCGTCATCCGGGCCGGATCCGCGGCCGTCCTCGCGCCTCTCGCCATCGCCGGTCTGTGGATGGGCGGATGGTATTTCATGGCCCTGATGGGCGCGGCCGCCGCGCTCCTGGCCTGGGAGTGGGCCAAGATGACGGCCCCGGGCGCCTCGAAATGGATGTGGGCCGCGGTCGCCGTCGGGATCATGGTTCCGGGCCTGACCGCCTATCTGGCGGATATCTCGCTGGCGCTCGTGCTGCTGGTGTTCGGGGCGATGATCGCCTTCCTGATCGCCCATCTGGTCAGGCGCTCGCCGATCGATGCGGCTTACGGCGTCTTCTACATCGGCTGGCCGCTGGTGCTGATGGTCTGGCTGCGGGTCTCCGAGGAAGGCGGGCGCTGGATCATCCTTCTGTTCGCGGTGACCTGGGCGGCGGACATCTTCGCCTATCTGGTCGGCAGCCTGCTCAAGGGACCCAAGCTGTGGCCCCGCTTCTCGCCCAACAAGACCTGGTCCGGCTTCCTCGGCGGGCTCGTAGGCGGCACGGCCGTGGCCTTGGCGCTGGTCGCCTTCGTGGCCGGCGACAGCATGGCCCTGACGGGCGTGAGCCTGTGGTTGGCGGCCCTCATCGGCCTGGCCGGCGCGCTTGCGACCATGGCGGGCGACCTCTGGGAATCCGCGCTCAAGCGCCGCTACGGCGTCAAGGATTCCGGTGACCTGATCCCCGGCCACGGCGGGCTGCTGGACCGCGTCGACGGGCTGATGTTCGCGGTCGTGGTCGTCGCCGCCATCAAGCTGGCTGTCGACAGCGGGATGACCGCATGACCCGGCGCGTCACTGTCCTCGGCTCCACCGGCTCGGTCGGCGTCTCGACCCTCGATCTGATGCGCAGGTCCGGCGGCGATTACGCCGTCGAGGCCCTGACGGCCGGGTCCAACGTCAAGGCCCTGGCCGAACAGGCGCTGGAATGGCGCCCCCGCCTCGCTGTGATCGCCGACGAAAGCCTCAAGGCCGAGTTGGACCAGCGCCTCGCCGGATCCGGTATCGAGACCGCCGCGGGAGACGCCGCCGTGGAGGCCGCAGCGGCCTCTGGAGCGGACTGGGTCATGGCCGCCATCGTCGGCTCGGCCGGTCTGCGGCCTGCATGGGCCGTCGCGCGGTCAGGCGCGACCCTGGCGCTGGCCAACAAGGAGAGCCTCGTCTGCTGCGGCCCGGCCCTGATCGAGGCCGCGCGGGCGTCCGGCGGCCGGGTGATCCCGGTCGATTCCGAGCATTCGGCGATCTTCCAGGTGCTGGAGACCCGCAACCTGGACCAGATCTCGCGTCTGATCCTGACGGCCTCGGGCGGCCCGTTCCGCACCCTGCCGATCGAGGCCATGCGGGCGGTGACCCCCGAGCAGGCGGTGGCCCACCCCAACTGGTCGATGGGCGCCAAGATCTCCGTCGACAGCGCCACCATGGCCAACAAGGGCCTGGAGATGATCGAGGCCGCCTATCTGTTCGGCGTCGAGGCGGCGCGGATCGACGTCCTGGTCCATCCGCAGTCGATCATTCATTCGATGGTCGAGTACGCCGACGGCTCGACCCTGGCGCAGCTAGGACCGCCCGACATGCGCACGCCAATCGCCTGCGCCCTGGCCTGGCCGGATCGCCTGCCATGGCCCGCGCCGAAGCTGGACCTGGCGGCCATGGGCGCCCTCACCTTCGAGGCGCCGGACATCGTGCGCTTTCCCATGCTGCATCTGGCGCGTCAGGCGCTGGAAGCCGGCGGCGACGCCCCGGCCATCTTCAACGCCGCCAACGAGACGGCGGTCCAGGCCTTCCTTGACCGCAAGATCGGCTTTCTCGATATTGCCGCGACCGTGGCCGAAACGCTGGATTTACAAGCCGGAGCTTCGTCCCAAGGGGCAGGTCAGGGAGCGCTTGAACAGGCGTTGTCGGCCGACCGCGGCGCACGCCGGCTGGCGTCCGAGGCGATCCGCCGCCGGGCCATGGCCGCCTAGGAAAGGGTCTTTTCTCAGATGCTGGATGTCCTGGGCTCCATTGCCGGAACGCTCGCCGCCTTCATCGCGGTGCTGGCGCTGGTCATCGTCATCCACGAACTGGGCCACTTCAGTGTCGCCAAGCTGTTCGGCGTGAAGATCGACCGTTTCTCGATCGGCTTCGGCAAGACGCTGTGGTCGCGTACCGACAAGTCCGGCGTCGAATGGCGGCTCGCCGCCCTGCCACTGGGCGGTTACGTCAAGTTTTCCGGCGACCTGGACGTGACCGGGGTGCCGGACCGGGAGGGCCTCGAGGCGCTCAAGACCCAGATCGTCGCCCAGCAGGGCCCGGGCGCCGAGCGCGCCTACTACCATTTCAAGCCGATCTGGCAGCGCGCCCTGATCGTGGCGGCCGGTCCGGTCGCCAACTTCCTTCTGGCCATCACCATCTTCACCATCCTGGCCATGGCCGTGGGCGAGACGGTGCGGGTGACGCCGCGCGTGGGGGACGTGACCGCCGGCAGCCCGGCCGCCTCGGCCGGTTTCCAGACCGGCGACGTCATCACCGAAGCCGACGGCCGCCGGATTCGCGATTGGCAGGAGGTGGTCCAGCATGTGCGCCTGCGTCCTGAAACGGCGATCCGCTTCGAAGTCGAGCGCGGCGGCCAGACCGTTGAACTGACCGCCACTCCGGACGCCCGACAGATGGACAATCCGCTCGATGGCTCGCAGGTGCGCGTCGGCTACATGGGCATGACCTCCAGCGGCCTGCGCTCGGACCTCGTGGTGCATCGCTATTCACCGCCCCAGGCCCTGGTCGAGGGCGTGCGCCAGACTTGGGCGGTGCTCGACACCTCGGTCACCTATATCGGGCGAATCGTCACCGGCCGCGAAAGCGGCGACCAGCTTTCTGGCCCCATCGGCATCGCCCGGGCCTCCGGCGCCGTCGCCGGCGCGGCCGTCGAAAGCTCTGATTCCGCCGGAGAAGCGGCTGGACGTCTGATTTTCTCGCTTTTGGCGCTTGCCGGCCTTCTTTCGGTCGGAGTCGGCTTCTTCAATCTGCTGCCGGTTCCAGTTCTGGATGGGGGGCACTTGCTTTTCTACGCTTACGAAGCCGTGGCCCGCAGGCCGCTGAACGCCCAAATCCAGGAAGCCGGTTTCCGCGTCGGGCTTGCTTTGCTCGTGGGATTGATGTTGTTCGCCACCTGGAACGATCTCAATAAGCTGAACCTCTTCGCCTTCCTCGGCGGGACTTCGTAAACCTCCGCCCGTCGCCGATGGTCCGATCCATGAATCAACGCTCCCGCCTCGTCCTTCAGTCGAGCTTCGTGGCCCTGGCCGCCTCGGCCGTGCTGGCTTCGCCCGCCCTGGCCCAGGACGCGCCTGCCGCCGCCACGCCACAGCCCGAGGCGCCCGCCGTCCAGACCGAGCCGATGCCCGTGCAGTCGGCCGTCGTGGCGCGCATCCAGGTCGAGGGCGCCCAGCGCATCGACCCGACCACCATCATCTCGTACCTGCCGATCCAGGCCGGCGACACGGTCGATGACGCCGTCATCAACCTTGCGGTCCGCACCCTGTTCCGGACCGACCACTTCTCGGACGTCCAGATCGCACTACAGCCGAACGGCACCCTGCTGGTGCAGGTCGTCGAAAACCCGGTGATCAACCAGGTGGTGTTCGAGGGTAACAGCGCCCTGAACGAAGACCGCCTGCGCGAGGAAATCACCGTGCGTCCACGCGGCGTCTACACCCGCGCCCGGGTGCAGGCCGAGGTGCAGCGCATCATCGAACTTTACCGCCGCGCCGGCCGCATCTCCGCGACCGTCACGCCCAAGCTGGTCCAGCTGGAACAGAACCGCGTCGACCTGATCTTCGAGATCGACGAAGGCGTCGAGACCGGCGTCCGCTCGATCAACATCCTGGGCAACCGCGCCTTCTCGGACAGCGACCTGCGCGACGTCATGGTCACCGAGCGGTCGCAGTGGTGGAACTTCTTCTCGTCCAACGACAACTACGACCCGGACCGCCTCGAGTACGACCGCGAGCAGCTGCGCGACTTCTACACGAACCGCGGCTACTACGACTTCCGCATCGTTTCGGCCGTGGCCGAGCTGACGCCGGACCAGGAAGACTTCGTCATCACCCTGACCGTCGACGAGGGTGAGGAATACGACTTCGGCGAGCTGACCGTCGAAACCGAGAACGAACGCCTGAACCCGGAATTCCTGCGCGCCCTGATCCCGATCCGGGAAGGCGAGCGCTATGAATCGGACCAGATCGAATCCGCCGTCGACGCCCTGACCTTCGCCGCGGGCGCGGCCGGCTACGCCTTCGTCGACATCCGCCCGATCGAAACGGCCAATCCCGAGACCAACACCGTCGACATCACCTTCCAGGTGAACGAGGGGCCGCGCGTCTACGTCGAGCGCATCGATATCGTCGGCAACACCCAGACCATCGACCCGGTCATTCGCCGGGAACTTGTGCTGACCGAGGGCGACGCCTTCAACCAGGCGCTCCTGGACCGTTCGCGCAACAACCTGCGTGGCCTCGGCTTCTTCGAGGACGTGACCATCGAGGACGTGCCCGGCTCGGCGCCGGACCGCACGGTCCTTCAGGTCCAGGTGACCGAACAGCCGACCGGCGAGCTGTCGTTCGGCGCGGGCTTCTCGTCGGTCGACGCCTTTATCATCGACCTGGGCATCACCCAGCGGAACTTCCGCGGCCGCGGCCAGAACCTGGTGGCGCGCCTGTCGTGGGGCTCGCTGCGCCAGCAGGCCCAGCTCAGCTTCACCGAACCGCGCTTCCTGGGCCGCGACCTGCGGGCGGGCTTCGATCTGTATCACTACCGGTATGACCTGGAGGAGGAGTCCTCCTTCGACTGGCAATCGACCGGGTTCGGCCTGCGCTTCGGCTGGCCGATCAACAACTACACCACGCTCGGCCTGCGCTATAACCTGAAGTCCGACGCCATCGTCGTGCCGGACGGCTACTGCCCCGGGTTCGGCTCGCGCGCCTTGTGCGAGCAGGTCGGCGACTTCCTGTCCTCGACGGTCGGCTACACGCTCAGCGTCAACCGCACCAACGACCCGGTCCGCCCGACGCGCGGCTGGCGCGGCTCGCTGTGGCAGGACCTGGCCGGCATCGGCGGAGACGTGAACTACGTCCGCACCGAACTGAACGCCAACTGGTACCGCGGCTTCACGCCTGAGCTGGTGTTCTCGGCCGAGGTCTCGGCCGGCTACATCTCGGGCTGGGGCGGCGATCCGATCCGCATCAACGACCGCTTCTTCAAGGGCGGCAACACTTTCCGCGGCTTCGAGACGGCCGGCATGGGTCCGCGCGACCTGCTGACGGGCGACTCGCTGGGCGGCAACTTCTACGCCATCGGCACCATGGAACTCACGGTGCCGAACTTCCTGCCGGAAGAGTACGGCATCCGGACCTCCCTGTTCGTCGACTACGGCACCGTGGGTCTGCTCGATGATCGCTATCGCATCGACGCCAGCGGCTTCCCGGACCCGAACATCGTCGACGAGCTTTCCCCGCGGGCCTCGGCCGGTATCAGCATCCACTGGCGTTCGCCGCTGGGCCCGATCCGGTTCGACATCTCCGAAATCTTGCTGAGCGAGGACTACGACCGCACCGAGTCCTTCCGCTTCTCCACCTCAACCCAGTTCTAGGACCAACCCCATGAAGCTCTCGATCTTCGCTTCGGTCGCCCTCGCCGCCACTGTGGCCGCCGGCGCGGCCTCGGCCCAGAGCCAGCCGTCCAACCCCGGCCCGGCCGTTCCCGGCGTCTGCATCTACAACCACCAGCGCGCCCTGGCCCAGTCGGCCGTCGGCCAGGCCGTCTCGGTGCGCATGGGTCAGCTGACCGACGCCGTCCGCGCCGAACTGACGCCTGAGCAGCAGGCCATCGAGGCCGAGGCCGCCGCGCTTCAGCCGATCCCGGCCGAGCAGCGCGTCGAGCGCACCCAGGCCCTTGCCCAGCGCCTGCAGGCCTTCCAACTGGTCGAACAGCAGCGCGCCATGGAGCTCTCCTACACCGAGCAGACCCAGGCCCAGGCCATCGCCGCCGCCATCGAGCCGCTGCTGGCCAACGTCTATGTCGAGCGGGGCTGCGGCATCCTGTTCCAGGCCGGCGCCGTCCATTACGCCAACCCGCAGATGGACGTGACCGACCGCGTCATCGAGCTGCTGAACGGCCAGCTGCAGACGCTGTCGTTCGACCGCCTGCCGCTGCCGCAGCAGTAGGCGGGGCTGCGCCAGGGATGCCGGACGCGCGGTTCTTCGACGCCGCCCAGCCCCTGTCCCTGGCCACGCTCTGCGAGCGGACCGGCGCCGTCCTGGCGCGCGGCGAGCCCGAGGCCCTGATCGAAATCGCCGCCCCGCTCGTCCACGCCGACGGGCGGGGTGTCGCGTTTCTGGCCGACCCCAAATACCGCAACGACCTGGCCTCGAGCCGCGCGGCCGCCGTGTTCCTGGCCGAGAAGCATGCCGGGCTCGCGCCCGAAGGCTGCGCGATCCTGGTCACGCCGACGCCGCAGGCCGCCTGGGCCCAGACGGCGCGCGCGCTTCATCCCGCACGCCCCTTGCCCGACACGGACCACCGCGCCTCGGCGCGCCTGGAGGACGGCGTCCGCCTGAGCCCCGGCGTGGTGCTCGGTGAAGGCGTCTCCATCGGCCGGGGCACGCGCATCGGGCCGAACACCGTGGTCGGCGCCGGCGTCCAGATCGGGCGCGACTGCGACATCGGCGCGAATGTCACGCTTGGGTTCTGTCTGATCGGCGACCGCGTGCGGATTGCGGCCTCCACCGTCATCGGCGAGGCCGGCTTCGGGGTCGCCGCCGGCGCCAAGGGGCTGGTCGACGTGCCGCAGCTGGGCCGCGTGATCCTGCAGGACGACGTCTCGGTCGGGGCCAACACCTGCATCGACCGCGGCGCCTGGGACGACACCGTGATCGGCGAAGGCTCCAAGATCGATAACCTGGTCCAGGTCGGCCACAACTGCCGGCTCGGCCGGTTCGTGGTGCTGGCCGGGCATGTCGGCCTGTCCGGCAGCGTGACCATCGGCGACGGAGCCCAGCTGGGCGGTCGCGCCGGCGTGACCGATCACCTGACGGTCGGCCGGGGCGCCCGCGTGGGGGCCGCCTCCATGGTCATCAACGACATTCCCGAGGGCGAAACCTGGGGCGGACAGCCGGCCCGTCCGATGCGCCGCTTCTTGCGTGAAACCGTCTGGCTCGCCAAACAGGCAGCCGGACGTAAGGGAAATGCCGATGAGTGAGTCGGACGTACAGGGCCAGACGATTGATTTCGCCGAGGTGATGCGGCGGATTCCGCACCGCTATCCCTTCCTGCTGGTCGATCGCGCCGAGGACTATGTGGCGCACACCTCGATCACGGGCATCAAGAACGTCACCCACAACGAGCCCTTCTTCCAGGGCCACTTCCCCGAAAATCCGGTGATGCCGGGCGTGCTGATCGTCGAGGCCCTCGGACAGACCGGCGCGGTCCTGATGTCCAAGTCGCTGAACGCGGACGTCGGCGGCAAGACCATCTTCTTCATGTCGGTCGACGGCGCGCGCTTCCGCAAACCCGTGCGACCGGGCGACCAGCTCCGCATGTCGGTGGTCGTGGTCAAGCACCGGGGCGACCTGTTCAAATTCCGCGGCGAAGCCTTCGTCGAGGGCAAGCTGGTGGCCGAGGCCGAGTTCGCCGCCATGGTGGTCGAGAACGCGGCGTGAGCCGGATCCACCCCACCTCGATCGTCGATCCGGCCGCCAGGATCGCCGACGACGCGGTCGTCGGCCCGTGGTGCCGGGTCGGCCCCGACGTCACGCTCAAGGGCGGGGTCGAACTGGTCTCCAGCGTCGTGGTCGAGGGCGTGACCGAGGTCGGCGCGGGTACGACCATCCATCCCTTCTCCGTCATCGGCGGTCCGCCCCAGCACGGCGGCTACAAAGGCGAACCGACCCGGCTGGTGATCGGCGAGAACAACCTGATCCGCGAGGGCTCGACCTTCAACCGCGGCACCGTACAGGGCACGGGCGTCACCGTGGTCGGCTCCAACTGCATGTTCATGACCGGAGCCCACGTAGGCCATGACTCGGTCGTGGGCGACCGTGTGACCTTCGCCAACAACGCGACCCTGGGCGGTCACGTGACCATCGGGGACGGCGTTTTCCTGGGCGGCCTGTGCGCCGTCCACCAGTGGGGCCGGGTCGGTCAGGGCGCCATGGTCGGCGGTCTGGCGGCGGTGACGCGCGACGTCATCCCCTACGGATCGGTCTGGGGCAACCACGCCCGGCTGCACGGCCTGAACATGATCGGCCTGAAGCGCCGTGGCTTCGACCGGGACAAGATCAAGCGGATGCTGGCCTTCTACCGCGACCTGTTCGAGGGCGACGGCGCCTTTTCCGAGCGGCTCAACCGGGCCGAAGGCGCAACGGGCGATCTGGCCGAGGCCGCCGAGATCGTCGCCTTCATCCGCGAAGGCGGTTCGCGCCCGATCTGCCTGCCGGAAATCTGATGGACAAGCTCGGCCTGATCGCGGGCGGCGGCGACCTGCCGATCCGCATCGTCGAGGCCTGTCGCGCCCAGGGCCGGCCGGTCTTCGTGATCCGGCTCAAGGGCTATGCCGAGGACGCGCTTCAGTCCGCCGACGGCGTCGACCTGGCGCTGGGCGAGTTCGGCAAGTGTCTGGATGCGCTCAGGAAGGCCAGGTGTCGATCCGTCTGTCTGGCCGGCAAGGTCAACCGGCCCGACTTCTCGAGTTTCAAGGTCGACTTCAAGGGCATGACGGTCCTGCCGGGCATCGTCTCGGCCGCCAAACAGGGCGATGACGCCCTGCTGCGTCAAGTGCTCAAGGTGTTCGGCGACGCCGGCTTCGCCGTCGAGGGCGCCGACGACATCCTGGGCGGCGACGAGACCCTTCCGGCTGGCGCGCTCGGCGCGGTGACGCCGCGCGACATGGACAAGGCCGATATCGACAAGGCCCTCGCGATCGCTCGCGCCATCGGGGACCTGGATGTCGGGCAGGGCGCCGTGGTGTCCCACGGCCTCGTCCTCGCCGTCGAGGCCCAGGAAGGCACCGACGCCATGCTTGAGCGGGTCGCCGCCCTGCCCGCCGAGATCCGCGGAGCGGCCCCGCAAGGCGTGCTGGCCAAGGCACCCAAGCCGATCCAGGAGCGCAAGGTCGACCTGCCGGTCATTGGCGTGCGAACCATCGAACTGGCCCACGCCGCGGGGCTCGCGGGCGTGGCGGGGCCGGCCGGCGACCTGATCGTCATCGACAAGCCCGGCGTCATCGCCGCCGCCGACCGGCTCGGCCTGTTCGTCTGGGGCGAAGGGTGAGCCGGCCGCTGAAGGTCATGCTGGTCGCGGCCGAAGCCTCCGGCGACAACCTCGGCGCCAGGCTGGCCCAAGCGATCAAGGACAAGATCGGCGCCGATAACGTCACCTTCGTCGGCGTCGGCGGCCCGCGCATGGCCGAACAGGGCGTCGTCAGCCCCTTCGACATCGCGGACCTGTCGATCCTCGGCTGGATCGAGGGCCTCATCGCCTACGGCCGTGTCAAACGCCGCGTGGCGGAAACGGTCGAGCTGGCCATGCGCGAACAGCCGGACGTGGCCGTCCTGATCGACAGCTGGGGCTTCACCATCCGCGTAGCCAAGGGTCTGCGCGCCGCCCTTCCGGGCCTGAAGCTGGTCAAATACGTCGGACCACAGGTCTGGGCCTCGCGCCCGGGCCGGGCGAAGACCCTGGCGGCATTCGTGGACCACCTGATGACGCTGCACGCCTTCGACCCGCCGTGGTTCGAGAAGGAAGGCCTACCCACCACCTTCGTCGGCAATCCCAGCCTGGCCATCGACTTCGCCGCCTCAGACGGCGCCCGCTTCCGGCGCGAGCACGGCCTCCAGCCCAACCAGCCGCTGCTGCTCATTCTGCCTGGCAGCCGTCCGGCGGAGATCGAGCGGATGACACCCGTGTTCGAACACACCGCCCGCCGCCTGAAGGCCGACCGCCCGGAGCTCGCCGTGGCGGTGGTGGTGGCCGACACGGTCGCGGCCACAGTGAAAGGCCGCGTCGCCGCCTGGCCATTCCGCGCGATCCTGGTCGAAGGCGAGACCGCCAAGAAGGACGCCATGAAGGCCGCGACCGTGGCGCTGGCGACGTCCGGCACGGTCTCGACCGAGCTGGCGCTGGCGGGCGCGCCGATGGTCATCGCCTACCGGCTGGGCGGCCTCAGCTACGCCCTGACCAAGCCGCTGATGACGGCGAAGCACATCACCCTGTTCAACATCGCCGCCGACGACCGCATCGCGCCCGAGTTCCTGCAGGATGCGGCGACCCCCGAAGCGCTCGCCGCCGCCGTCGCTCAGCGCCTCGACGACCCCGCCCTGCGCGCTGACCAGATCGCCCGCCAGAACCGCGCCCTCGACCTCATGGGCCGCGACCGCCCCGACCCGAGCGGGGCCGCGGCTGATGTGGTCTTGTCCGTCGCGCGCTAGGCCGCTTGCCGCGCCGGTGGGAGGAACCCCGCCTGCTGATCCAGCACCGTCAGGGTTTCGCGGATGTAGGCGGCGTGGACCACCACGCCCAGCCCGATCGGCTCGGCCCCCTGGTCGACCTGCTGGGTGACGATGCCCAGGATGAGAGGGTTGCCGTCCAGCCCACGCTCCACGAACACCGGCCCGCCCGAGTTACCCGGGTACAGGAAGCCGTCCACCAGGAAGGTTGGAAAGGCGCGGATGGGGCTCAGCGGCCAGGAGGCGATCCGCACCGTTCTGAGGATCGGGAAGCCCGCCCGGTTCGCCGACAGGCCGCGCGGATAGCCGAGGGTGAAGACCTGGTCGCCCGGCCCCACGCCCTGAAGGTCCAGATCGCGCTCGTCGGCGAGCCAGCTCAGCGGCACGGCCGCCTGGGCGAGTTCGGGCGGAACCACGACCTCCACCACCGCGATGTCGCGCTCCGGATGCCGCGCCCACAGATCGCGTCCGCCGATCTCCAGCGGCGCGGGCTGTGGCGCAAACCGCCAGCCGCCGTCATTCGCCCCAAAGCGCCAGCCGATCCTGATTTCCGGAGTCTCGGACGGGTCGACCGCGTGGGCGGCCGTCACCAGCACGGTTCGCGGCGTCCCGTCCGGCCAGGGCGCCTGCACCAGCAGGCCGGTGGAAATCCTGCGGTCGCCGCCCGGCCGGGTGTTCTCCACCTGCACCGTGGCCTCGATCATCTGGACCGTCTGGTCCCATTCCATGCGTGGCTCCAACCTTGGCGAACATTCATTTGACGCGGCCTGATTAGGTGAGCAACGTCCGCGGCGATTTTTGGGAGCGTCGTCAATGAACCGCCGTCAAATGCTTGCCTCGTCCGCAGCCCTCGCCGCAGCCGCCGCGGCGCCCGGCGCCCCTGCCCTCGCCCAGTCCGGAGCCTCGATGCCCACGCCTCCCGTCGCCCGCCGCATCCCCGTCACCATCGAGCAGCTCGGCCGCGTCCGGACCGACGACTATCAGTGGATGAAGGACGACAACTGGCAGCAGGTCCTGCGCGATCCCAGCCTGATCAAGGCCGATGTGCGCGAACATCTCGAGGCCGAGAACGCCTATCGCGAGGCGGTTCTCGCCCCGACGGCCGACCTGCAGGAAGCGATGTTCAACGAGATGCGCGGCCGCATCAAGGAGGACGACAGCTCGGTTCCGCTGCCCTACGGCGACTGGGAGTATTACACCCGCTTCGAGACCGGCGCGCAGCATCCGTTCTACTGCCGCCGCCCCAAAGGCCAGACGTCCGGCGAGCAGATCCTGCTGGACGCCAACGCCCTGGCCGAAGGCAAGGACTACTCCTCGGTCGGCGCGACCTCGCCCAGCCCCGACCATCGCTACTTCGTCTATGCCGAGGACGATCAGGGCTCGGAGGTCTACAAGATCTTCGTCAAGGACCTGACCACCGGCGAACTGGTCGGCGATCCCGTGGACGACACCGGCGGCGACTTCAGCGTCTCGCCCGACAGCCAGCACCTGTTCTGGACCAACCGCGACGACAACGGCCGCCCCGACAAGATCTACCGCCGCCCCATCATCGGCGGCGAACGGACCGAGGTCTATGACGAGGCCGACGAGGGCATGTTCATCAGCGTCAGCCGCACGTCGGACGACCGCTTCATGCTCATCAACATCGCCAATCAGGAAACATCCGAGGTCCGGATCATCCCGGCGTCCGACCTGACCGCCGCGCCGGCCCTGGTCGAGCCGCGGCAGGAAGGCGTGCTCTACGACCTCAACCACTGGGGCGACCGCTGGATCGTGCGCACCAACGCCGACGGCGCGGTGGACTTCAAGGTCTGTGAAGCGCCGACAGCGACGCCGGCCAAGGCCAACTGGTCCGACATCATCCCCTTCACCGCCGGCAAGATCATCGAGAACGTCGGCCTGTTCGAGAACTGGCTGGTCCGTCAGGAGCGCGCCGACGCCAACACCCGCATCGTCGTCCGCAGCCGGGCCGGCGAGGAACACGCGATCGCCGTCGAGGAGCCCGCCTATGCGCTCGGGATGAGCGGGTCGTACGAATATGCGACCGACGTCATGCGCTACACCTACAACTCCATGGCGCGGCCGACCGAGACCTACGACTACGACATGGGCTCGCGCACCCGGACCCTGCGCAAGACCCAGGAAATCCCGTCGGGCCACAACCCGGCTGACTATGTCGTCGAGCGCATGGAGGCCCGTCACGAGGACGGCGCCATGATCCCGATCTCGATCCTGCGCCGGGCCTCGACCCCGGTCGACGGCTCGGCTCCGGTGCTGCTCTATGGCTATGGCTCCTATGGCATTCCGATGTCGGCCAGCTTCAGCGCCAACCGCCTGTCGCTGGTGGACCGGGGCTTCATCTATGCCATCGCCCACGTCCGGGGCGGCTCGGACAAGGGCTGGAACTGGTTCCTGGCCGCGCGCCGCATGACCAAGAAGAAGACCTTCGAGGACTTCATCGCCTGCGCCGAACACCTGATCGCCAACAACTACGCGACGGCCGGGAACATCGTGGCGCAGGGCGGCTCGGCCGGCGGCATGCTGATGGGCGCGATCAACAACATGCGGCCTGACCTCTGGGCCGGCGTGCTGGCCAACGTCCCGTTCGTGGACGTGATCAACACCATGTCGGACACCTCGCTGCCGCTGACGCCGCCTGAATGGCCCGAGTGGGGCAACCCGATCGAGGACGCCGAAGCCTACGACTACATGTACAGCTACAGCCCCTACGATCAGGTCGAGGCCAAGGCCTATCCGGCCATCCTGGCGACCGGCGGCCTGTCGGATCCGCGCGTCACCTACTGGGAGCCGGAGAAGTGGGTCGCCAAGCTCCGCCCGGCTACCACCTCGGGCAAGCCGGTGCTGCTGAAGATCAACATGACGGCGGGCCACTTCGCCTCGTCGGGCCGCTTCGACTATCTGCGCGACATCGCCCACGATTACGCCTTCTGCGTCTGGGCTTCGCAGCGCGGCTGGGAGCAGACTTAAGCCGCACGCGGGCGGGACCGGACTGATCGGCCCATCGTCGGCCGCGCTGCGTCTTGTTCCGACCTCCCTGATGGCGATGTCCTCCCTCGCCGTGCTGGTGCTCGGCGAGGCGCCAGCGTCGGCTATGACCGGCCAGGGCGGCTGCCACGAGGCGGCCGTCATGGACCACAGCGACCGCCATGCGCGCCGGCCAGGACACGCACGTCATGCACTGCTGCGGGGCGACCGCCTTGCCTTCGGTCGCCCCGGCCGCGCTCGGCGGCCTTAGGCGCACTGTTCTGGCCCCGACCGACCTCGGCCGCGCGCCCTGCCCGAATCCTGACCCTCCACGAGCTTGAAGGCGAACGCGGCCCGGCCGCGCGCTGAGCCTGAGGCTGCCTACGGCTGCGATCCGGACGATCCGATGGTCTTCGTCCACCTGCGCAGCCAGTAGCGGCCAGGTCCGCCTTCATGTCAGAACCTCTCCCGTCCGATGGCCTCCCCGCCGGTCGGACGGGAGGGGCCATGACCGATCCGATCATCCGCGACGCGACCGCCGAAGACATGGCCGACGTCGCCGCCCTCTATGACCGCGAGGCCCGCGAAGGCGTCGCCACCTTCGAGAGCGAAGGACCTTCGCCCGAGGGCATGGCCGCGCGCTGGCGGGCGGTGCTCGACCTCGGGGCGCCCTGGCTGGTCGCCGAGATCGACGGCCGGTTTGCGGGCTATGCCTACGCCACCGCCTGGAAACCGCGCGCCGCTTACCGCCACACGGCGGAAACCACCGTCTACGTGGCCCCCGAAGCGCACCGCCGGGGCGTCGGCAGGGCTCTGATGGAGACGCTCGTCACGCGCCTCGCGGCGCGCGACATCCGTCGCCTGATGGCCTCCATTACCTCGGAAGGCGACGGCTCGGTCGCCCTGCACACCGCCTTGGGGTTCAGGACGCTGGCGGTCCTGCCGAGGATGGGCTGGAAGGCCGGCCGCTGGCTCGACGTGACGCTGATGCAGCGCGATCTGGCCCCGGACGGAGGGCCGCCGAGCGGCCCGGGCCTCGATCTCGGCTAGTGCCGCGGGATGTCCGGCGGAACGTCCAGCAGCCAGGGCGCCAGCCGAAGCCGCGCGGGCCGGTCGGTCAGCACCCGCTCGCGATGGAAGCGGCCGGCGAAGGCCGTCACGGCCCGGATGGTCGGCGCATCGAAGGGCTTGGTCAGCACGCCCAGGGCGCCGGAGAAGCCCTCGGGGATCTGCTCGGGATTGGCCGTCAGGAAAACCACGATCGAACCGTGCGCCTCGATCAGCTTGCGGGCGATCGCGGGGCCGCTCATGCCGTCGCGCAGGTTGATGTCGACCAGGGCCACGTCAGGAGTCGCCTCTGCCGCCAGGCGCACCGCGCCGTCTGTATCCATCGCGCAGCCGACAACGATGTGCCCCGCTTCGGAGAGCACATATTCGAGTTCCATCGCCAGAAGCGCCTGGTCTTCTACGATAATGACCCTGACTGGTTGATCCGCCCCCAACCCCGTCCCTAACAAAAACTAATCCCATCAATGGGATAACCAAGACCGTCCGGTTTCGGACACTCTGTAACGCTTGCACCGGCGGTTTGGTTCGCCAGAATGGACAAAGTTTTTCCGAGGGGCGGGAATCAGGATCATGGCAGCCACCGTCGGACCGGGCGATCACAGCGCCTCCAGGCGTCTTGAGGGCGCGCTCAAACTGCTTAATGTCCTGATCGGGATCCGCCTGCGCACGGTCGATGATCCTGAGAGCCGCCGCCACCTTGTCTGGCTCAACGACATCGTCGCCGCGCTTGGCCTGTGGAACCGCCGCACCGAGACGGGGCGTGGCATCGACCTGGGCGACTATCTGGAATCCGCAGTGGGCTTCTGGACCCGCATCTCGACGGTGCGCCGCGTGTCGATCGTCCGTCCGGACTTCGCCGTCATCGCGCCCGACGTCACCGCCGCCGGCCTGTCGATCATCGCCCATGAACTGCTGGGCGCCGCCGTCGGTCGGGCGAGCGCCGAGCACGCCGGCGACATCGTCGTCACCCTGGCCGAAGACGAGACGGGGCTCAGCCTGACCGTGGCCGACCAGGGCCTGGCGAGCGACAGACCCCTGCCACAGGAGAGCCTGGAGTTGGTCGGCGGACTGGCCGAACATGTCGGCGGCCGACTGGATCTGTCCCAGCTTGCCTATGGAGCGATCGCGGTGGTCCTGCCGCCGCGCGGAGGCTTCGACGTCCGCCACTAGGGCCAGCCGTCAGACTCCATGAGTCAATTTGGCCGCAGTCGGCGCCGACGCAGCGTCGCGGTTACCCTTCCTTCACCGTGTTCAGCGCCTTTGGTCCCGTTGCGTTGGGGACCAGACCATGGGCGTGAAGCCGGACACCATCCTGATCGGTGACTGTATCGAGCAGCTGAGGTCGCTGCCGGACCGGTCGGTCGACCTCGTGTTCGCCGACCCGCCCTACAACCTCCAGCTCGGCGGCGATCTGCTGCGTCCCGACAACTCCAAGGTCGACGCCGTCGACGACGAGTGGGACCAGTTCGAAAGCTTCGCCGCCTACGACAAGTTCACCCGCAACTGGCTGGCCGAGTGCCGCCGCGTGCTGAAGGACGACGGCGCCATCTGGGTGATCGGCAGCTATCACAACGTCTTCCGCCTCGGCTCGGCGCTCCAGGACCTCGGCTACTGGGTCCTGAACGACATCATCTGGCGCAAGGCCAACCCGATGCCGAACTTCAAGGGCACGCGGTTCACCAACGCGCACGAAACGCTGATCTGGGCCGCCAAGTCGCGCGAGCAGAAGCGCTACACCTTCAACTACGACGCCCTGAAGGCCTTCAACGAAGACACGCAGATGCGCTCGGACTGGCATCTAGCCCTGTGCACCGGCGAGGAGCGCCTCAAGGACGCCGATGGCCAGAAGGCGCACCCCACCCAGAAGCCCGAAGCCCTGCTCTATCGGGTGCTGCTGTCCTCGACCAAGGAAGGCGACGTGGTGCTGGATCCCTTCTTCGGCACCGGTACGACCGGCGCCGCCGCCAAGCGTCTGGGCCGCCATTTCATCGGCATCGAGCGCGATGAGAACTACGCCCGCATCGCCGCCGAGCGCATCGCCGGTGTCGTGCCCGCCAACCCCGAGGACCTGAAGGTCACCGGCTCCAAGAAGGCCGAGCCGCGCGTCGCCTTCGGCTCGCTGGTCGAGGCCGGGCTGCTGCGTCCCGGTGACCGTCTGTTCTGCCCCAAGGGCGAACGCGAGGCCCGCGTCCGCGCCGACGGCTCCCTGATCGCCGGCGAGTTCACCGGCTCGATCCACAAGCTTGGCGCCCTGATGGAGAATGCCCCCGCCTGCAACGGCTGGACCTACTGGCGCTTCAAGTCCGACCGCGGCCTGCAGCCGATCGACGTCCTGCGCGCGCAGGTGCGGGCGGGGATGCAGTAGGCACGCCTTCCCGGCGTCGATCTGTCGCCCATCACACACAGGAACTTTGGCATCTGCGAGATGTTGACCTCCCGCGCTTCCCGCGTCGGACAGTCACCATGAAAATCGCCCAGGTCGCCCCGCTTTACGAAGCCGTCCCTCCCCGTCTGTACGGAGGTACGGAGAGGGTCGTGGCTCACTTGACGGACGCCCTCGTCGAACTCGGTCACGACGTCACCCTCTTCTCGTCCGCCGACGCCCGCACCCGGGCTCGCCTTGTCCCCGTCCGCGACCAGGCCATCCGTCTGGATCCGGCGCCGCTGAAGTCCGACCTCGCCGCTCACCTGTCGATGCTGGGCGAAGTAATGGACCGGATCGAGGATTTCGACCTCGTCCACTTCCACACCGACATGGTCCATTTCCCGATGTTCCGCCGTTGCGCGGACCGGACGGTGACGACCCTGCACGGCCGGCTAGATCTCAAGGATCTGCCGCCGGTCTATGAACGCTGGAGCGAGTTCGGCCTGGTGTCCATCTCCGACGACCAGCGCCGTCCCCTGCCGCACGCCAACTGGAAGGCGACGGTCCACCACGGCATGCCGGCCGAGCTCTACACCTTCTCTCCGAAATCGGAGGGCTACCTGGCCTTCCTCGGCCGCATCTCTCCCGAGAAGCGGCCCGACCGCGCTATCGAGATCGCGACCAAGCTGGGCAAGACCCTGCGCATTGCCGCCAAGGTCGATGCGGCCGACCGCGCCTACTACGAGGATGTCATCGAGCCGCTGATCAAGGGAAATCCCCTGATCGAATTCATCGGCGAGATCGGCGACGCCGAGAAGCCCGCCTTTTTGGGCGGCGCGGAGGCCCTGCTCTTCCCCATCGACTGGCCTGAGCCCTTCGGCCTGGTGATGATCGAGGCCATGGCGTGCGGCACGCCCGTCATCGCCTTCCGCTGCGGTTCGACGCCCGAGGTGATCGAGGACGGCGCCACCGGCTTCCTCGTCGACACCCTGGAACAGGCCGTGGCCGCCGCTGGCCGCGCCCATCTCCTGGACCGTGAGGCGATCCGGGCGCGCTTCGAGCTGCGCTTCTCGGCCACGGCGATGGCGCGCCGCTATCTGGATGTCTACGCAGACCTTCTGGCCCGTCGCCCCTACGCCGAGGCCCCCATAGACGACGTGGTCGTCGACATGCCCCGGGCGGCCGGGGAGCCCCGCAGTTTCGCGGCCTATTGACGCTCCACGCCGAACCTTGGCCGGTCCGGCGCATTAGACAGGTCCGCCGCCGCTGCTACCCGAGAGGCCCATGGACGACGCCTATTCGGTTCAGGTTACCGCCGCCGAAGCTTCCGAAAGCACCGGTACGGAACACCTGCTGACGCTCAAGGACGCCGACGCCTTTCTGGTGGCCGACCTTTGGGGCGATCTGCGAGGCGGCACCCACGGCCTGTTCGACGACGACACGCGCATCCTGTCGCGCTTTGTCATGTCTGCGGGCGGCGCCCAGCCCTCGCGCCTGTCGTCCAGCGTGTCGCGCGACAACGTCTTTCTGACCGCCCACGTCACCAACCGGCCGTTGCCGCCCATGACCGGTCGGGCGACGCCTGCCGGGGTGCTGCATATCGAGCGCCGCCGCTTCGTGTGGCGCCGCGCGATGTACGAGCGGGTTCGCATCTCCAACCACGGCTTCGAGGACGTCTGGCTTCCACTGGCCTTCGACTATGAGGCGGACTTCCATGACATCTTCCAGGTGCGTGGCACGATCCGCGAGCGCACAGGGCACATCCATCCGCCCGAGACAGACGGCCGCCGGATCCGCTTCCGCTACACCGGGCTCGACGGTGTGGAGCGCAGGAGCTGCCTGGCCTTCTCGGAGCCGCCCGCGCGCCTGACCGCCTCACGGGCGGAGTTCATGCTGACCTTGCCGCGTGGGCGACGCATGGACCTTTTCGTCGAGTGTTCGGGTGAGGCCTGCGACCCGCCCGACGGCGATCGATGGCGGCGGGCTGCGGTGGAAGCGCGTCTGGAGATGCGCCGCCGCCGCCGCCGGGGAGCCTCCGTGCGCGGTCCCCGCAGCCCCCGCTTCAACCAGTGGCTGGACCAGTCGCGCGCCGACGTCGCCTTCCTGACTACCGACCTCCCAACCGGCGCCTATCCCTATGCGGGCACGCCCTGGTTCTCCACGCCCTTCGGCCGCGACGGCATCATCTCCGCCTGGCAGATGCTGTGGCTCGACCCGTCGCTGGCGCGAGGCGTCCTCACCTATCTGGCCGGGCGGCAGTCCACCGGGACGTCCGCCTTCCAGGACTCCCAGCCCGGCAAGATCATGCACGAGACCCGGCGCGGCGAGATGTCGGCGCTCGGCGAGGTCCCGTTCGGCCTTTACTACGGCGGTGTGGACACCACCTGCCTGTTCACGGCCCTTGCCGGCGCCTACGCGCGGCGCACGGGCGACTTCGACACCATCCGCACGCTGTGGCCCAACCTCGTCGCCGCTGCCGAATGGATGCGGGACTACGGCGACAGCAACGCCGACGGCCTTATCGACTATGCCCGCGCGGCCGAGACCGGCCTGTCAAACCAGGGGTGGAAGGACTCCGAGGACTCCATCTCCCACGGCGACGGCCGTTTCCCGACAGGCCCGATCGCCCTGCTGGAAGTCCAGGGCTACGCCTATTCCGGCTGGCTGGCCTTGGCCGAGCTTGGCGAGCGCTTCGGCGACGACCGCGCCGCCGAATGGCGCGACCGGGCCGAACGGGTTCGCGGCCTCGTCGAGGACCGCTTCTGGTTGGAGGACGAGGGCTTTTACGCCATGGCGCTGGACGGCCAGGGTCAGGCCTGCCGCGCCATCGGCTCGAACGCCGGACATCTGCTTTTCAGCGGCCTGCCCCGGAACGACCGCGCCGAGCGGGTCATCCGCCGGATGCTGTCGGGCGAGTTCCGCTCCGGTTGGGGCCTTCGCACACTTGCGCTTGGCCAGGCTCGCTATAATCCCATGAGCTATCACAACGGCTCGGTCTGGCCGCACGACGTGTCCCTGGCCGCCGCCGGTATGGCGAAATACGGCGAGCGCGACGCCGTCGGCCTGCTGCTTGGCGAGCTCTATGGCGCCGCATCCCACTTCCACATGCGCCTGCCCGAACTGTTTTGCGGCTTTCCGCGAGAGCCAGGCGAGCCGCCTGTGGCCTATCCCGTCGCCTGCATCCCTCAGGCCTGGGCGGCCGGATCGGTCTTCCTGATGCTCCAGGCGGCCCTCGGTCTCGACATCGACGCCGTCGGCGGCGCCATCCGGCTGGACCGTCCGGTCCTGCCCGTCGGCATTGACCAGCTTACCGTGTCACGACTGCAGGTTGGCGAGCACCGGCTGGACCTGGCCTTCGAGCGGGTCGGTGACGAGGTGGTCGCCATCCCGCGCAACACCACCGGCCGCATCGACATCATCAGCCGCCGCTGATCGGGTCGGCCAGTCGCAGCGCCTTGGCAAACACGCTCGGCAGGCCGGCGCCCGCCTCGCTCAGCGGCGTCCATTCGAAGTCGCCGTCGCCTCTTGCCGCCCAGACCTCCAGAGTCAGCGAGAAGTGGGTGAAGACATGGTCGATCTCGCCGAGCTTCTTCCAGTCCGCCAGAGCCGGCGCCTCGGCCGGCGCGTCTGGCTGCTCGCCTGACCAGTCGGTCGTCGGAAGGCCCAGCATGCCACCCAGCAGGCCCTTGGCGGGCCGTCGGACCAGCGCGACCTCATCACCCCGTCTCAGCACATAGGCCGCCCCGTACCTTCGCGGGCGAGCCTTCTTCTCCGCCTTGACCGGATAGCGCTCCTGATCCCCGGCAGCGCGCGCCTCGCACCACTCCGCGACCGGACACCGTTCGCACAGCGGCCCCTTCGGCCGGCAGACCATCGCCCCCAGGTCCATCATCGCCTGGGCCCAGTCGCCCGGCCGCGCGGGATCCGTCAGCTCCGCCGCCCGTGCGCGCATCCCGGTCTTGGCCTTGGGCAGAGGCGTCGCGATCCGGAACAGCCGCGCCACCACCCGCTCGACATTGCCGTCCACCACGTGGGCGTAGCGGTCGAAGGCGATGGCCGCGACGGCTGCCGCCGTATAGGCGCCGACGCCCGGCAAGGCGCGCAGGCCGTCTTCCGTATCGGGAAATACCCCGTCGTGCTGGCCCGCGACCGCCCGCGCACAGGCCAGGAGATTTCGGGCCCGCGCGTAGTAGCCAAGGCCCGCCCAGGCGGCCATGACGTCGCTGTCCTCGGCTGCGGCCAGATCGCTGACCGTGGGCCATCGTCTCAGGAATTCCAGCCAGTACGGCGTCGCGTGCGGCACGGTGGTCTGCTGCAGCATGACCTCAGAAAGCCACACTGCGTAGGCGTCGGGCCGCTCGCCGCGCAGCCGCCATGGCAGCTCGCGAGACCCCGCGTCGTACCAGCCGAGCAACGCCCGCCTCAGCTCAGCAATATCGGACGAGTCGGCGACCATCGCGGCAATGTGGGCCGGCGCGCCGCGCCGCGCTACCGGCTTGGTTCAGGGCGGCGTCGTCCCGTCCCTCAGGTCCGGTTTTCGGGCCGCGGTTCTGGCCCGCTCGCTGCGGCTGAGGCACGACAGACAGAAATAGGGCGGCCTCTCGGCGTCCGACAGCCTCAAGCCGTTACCGACCGATCCGCATTTCGGGCAGCTGAGGCGACCCTCTTCAGATTCCAGTTCCAACCACACAGCGTTCTCCTGTCCTGACGCCGTACGAGATCACCGAACTTCGCGCGTGACTTGCGCGCGCCCGAGCATACCACCCTACCGGCCTACGGCCCAGCTTCGCCTCAGGGACCGGCTTCCAAGCCGGCGCTCGCGCGTTTAGAGACCCGCGATGATCTTCGATGTCTCGGCCGACCTGGCCTACAGCTTCCCCGCGCCCTCGGAAGTGCTCCTCCTGATAGAGGCGGCCGACACGGACGGGCAGTCGGTGCTGTCCGAGACCCTGGAGATCGAGCCGGCGGTCCTCCTGTCGCGCGTCATGGGCCGCGACGGCCAGCGCCGCACGGTCTTCACCGCCCAGGGCGAGATGCGCCTGTCCTACCGGGCCAGCGTCGAGCGCGCCGATGTCGAGGACGACGGCGACCGGACCATCGCCTCCATCCGCGACCTGCCTGACGACGTCCTGCCCTTCCTCTGGCAGAGCCGCTACTGCCCGTCCGACCGGTTCGAAAGCTTCACCGAACGCACATTCGGCAAACTGACCGACGCCGCCCTCATCGACGCCATCCTGGACTGGGTCGCCGATCACCTGATCTACCGCGGCGGCGTTTCGTCCTCGCGCTCCGACGCCATGGACACCTTCGTGGACCGCGCCGGGGTCTGCCGCGACTACACCCATCTGGCCGTCAGCCTCCTGCGCGCCTCGGGCGTGCCCGCCCGCGCGGTCAGCGCCTACGCCTGGATGCTGGAGCCGCCCGACATGCACGCCGTGGTCGAGGCCTGGGTCGGCGGGCGCTGGCGCCTGTTCGACCCGACCCGCCGGGCTCCGGTCGAGGGTCTGGTCCGCGTCGCCACCGGCGCCGACGCCGCCCACATCGCTTTCATGACCATTTTCGGCCGCGCCCGCATGCAATCCCAGGCCTTCAGGATCGCCCGCCGTTAACGCTCTTGGCCGGGAACCCTCCGTGGCGAACGCGTATTTCCTGCGCGAAGGAGGTTTCGCCGTGACCCAGTCGTATAGCGAATACGACCATATGGACGAGGACACGTTTCAGCGCCTGCGCCTCACCGTCCGCTTCGCCAGCCGCCATCTCAGCGACGCCCAGGTGGTGACCCTCGCCGACGACCTTCACGCCGTGCGCCGCGGGCGAAGAAAGGGCGACCCGCTGAGCGAGTCGCCCATCTTCCTGGATATTCACGCCTGACGGATCAGGCCTCGCGGGCCTGACGCGCCAGCCGGTCGGCCTGACGGTCCAGTTCATCCGCCTGCTGCGGCAGGCGCACGCTCAGCTCGCGCAGCTCCTCGTCGGTGACGGTATGACCGCGTCGGCGGTTCTCCTCGATCACCTCGGCCCGGTAGTCCGCGTCGCGCAGGCGGCGGGCCTCCTCGCGCATCTGGTCGGCGCCTTCGCGCATCTGATCGGCCCCGCGCGCCATCTCGACGCGGGCCTCGGCCATGGCGCGGGCGGCCTCGACGCGGGCTTCCGCCGCTGCGACGCGGGCGTGCTCGGCTGCGGCCTGGGCGTGAATGCGGATCTGCTCGGCCTCGGCGCGGGTCCGCGAGGCGTCCCGGACATGGACCTCGGCCAGGCGGCGGGCCTCATCGGCCAGCTGGCGGCTCTGCTCGCGCAGGGCCCGGCCGGCCTCCCGGGCCTGATAGGCAGCCTCGCGCGCGGCCTGGGCCTCCGGCGATTGGTCGTCGGCGCCGATGTACAGCGTCCGGCTTTCGGGCGGCGCAGGCGGGGCCGGCGGCGCGGGCGGCTGGGCCGGAAGGGGGGCCCCCGGCTGCACGCCCAGCGCGGCCATCACGGGCGGCGCTTCCGGCGCATGCGGCGCGGCGGGCGCTTCCGGCGCGGCCGGCGGATCGCGGCGTGCGATCTCGAGCGCCGCGATCGGCGTGGCGACGGCGGCGAGGGCGACGAGCGACAGGGCGAGCGTCACCGGACGGCGGCGGGCGGTCGGTTGCATGAGGGAGGTGATCCTTTCCTTGAGATCCTTGGGCGAGGCGGCCATGCCGCTCGCGGGCAGAAGAGGCGCTCCCGCCCCGGGTTGAAGCGCCAGCGCCACCAGGGCGTGGGCGTAGGTCGCGCGGTCGACGCTGCGGACGGCCTCCGCATCGGCGGCCTCCTCGGACCGGGCGACCAGTTCGGCGTGCAGCCGCCAGCACAGCGGGTTGAACCAGAACATCGCGACCATCAGCCGCGACAGCATCAGAAAAGCCCAGTCGCCGCGCTTCAGGTGCGCCAGTTCGTGGGCGATGACCGCGGGCGCGGTCTCGGGCCGGGCCTCGCTGGCCTTGTCGATCAGGATCGCGCCCGGCGGCAGGCCCCAGCTCAGCGGTCCTGCCGCGCGGTCCGACACCAGCAACCGCGGGCCCTTCTTGCCCGCCAGCGCCTCGAGCGCGGCCGTCCAGGCCTTGAACCGCGGCGCGCGGGCGCCGTCGCTCCAGCGCATCAGGGTCACCAGACCCAGCGCGAGCCGCAATCCCAGCGCCGCCGAAACTGCCAGCCAGGCGAGGGCGATCCAGATTTCCGGCCCCGGCCGCTCGATCACGCCCGAGACGGCATAGCCCGCCCCGGTCTCGATCCGCCCGGCCCAGATCGGCTCGGCCGCGGTCGCGGCCACGCGCTCGGCGGGCAGCACCGCCCATTCCAGGACCGGCAACAGCGCCGTCATCAAGGGCAGCGCCAAGGTCAGGACCACCGCGCTTCTCAGCATGACGACCCGGTCGCCCGCCCGCCTGGCGACGACGCGGGCCAGCACGAGCCCCATCCCCGCCACCACGGCGGACTTGGCGGCCAGGATCGCAATGTCCGCGAGGCTCATTGTCCGCCCTCCCGCGCACGGTCGATCAGTTTCGTCAGGCTCTCGGCCTCTTCCGGGCTCAGGCGCTGGCCCAGCCCCAGGAGGGCCGTCGCCGCGCTCGCCGCGGATCCGGCGAAGAAGGTGTCGATCAGCCGCTGCATGGCGCCTTCGGCCACCTTCTCGGTGCGCGGCGCGGGGCGGAAGACCACGCCCTCGCCCGTCTGCTCGCGCCGAACAAGCGTCTTGGCTTCCAGCCGGGTCAGAAGGGTTCGCACCGCCGAGTCCGACAGCGCCGGGTCCATCGCCTCGCGCACCTGGGCTGTCGTCCCGGCCTCAAGCCGGCACAAGGCCTCGAACGCCTCACGTTCCCGTCTCGGCAAAGTCTCGACCGCGTCCATCATCGACCCCTGTCAGTGACGCTACATCTGTAGCGCTACACTTGTAGCGAATCTGGGCGCAATTGGGGCGGTGAAATTACGCTTTGGTCAGACCGGGTGAGCTGTGTCGTCTGGACGAAATAGGAACGAAAGTCGGCTCAGCCCGCTTTCCCCGGGTCCCTTGTAACGAGAGTAGCCGATGGGCCAGACCGCCCCCACCCCGATCAGCGCCGTAGGGTTCGCCCTGGCCTTGGCGGGCGGTCTGCCCCTCGCCTGGGGGCAAACGCCCGAGCCGGTGGAGCCAGATGTCTCGACGGACGGCGTCCCGCCATCGGCGGACGAATCCTCTTCCGCCTAGCGGCGTTCCGCCGCAGCAACGATCCGGCCTCACCTGTGTTTTCCTCATCGCGTGAATCGATGGAGGACATCATGGCCTTCCTGGACCACCCCGACCTGCCTGACCCGCCGAGCATCGCGCTGGAGCAGGATCACGAGATCCGCTTCTGGACCCAGCGTTTCGGCCTGCCCGAACCCGAGCTGCGCGACCTGGTGATGCGCTACGGCTCATCGCCCGACGCCATTGACGCCGCCCGCTCAGCCGAGCCGAAGTCGTTCGTCTAGCCTTCGGAAGCGCCGGGCCTGGGCCCTCCCAGCGGGAAGATCAGCCGCATTTCGGCGCCATTATCGCTGAGCATCACCGCGCGGCCGCCGATCTGGCGCGCCAGGGCCTGGATCAGGCCGGACCCCAGGCCGGTGGAGCCGCTCGATGAGGCGCTTGTGACGCCCGGCCCGTCATCCTTCACGGTGACCAGGATCTCTTCCACCCCATGCGGCTCGCAACTGATGGTGATCTCGCCTGATCGCGTTTCGAAGGCGTATTTCACCGAGTTCGTAACCGCCTCGCTGACGATCAGACCGACCGGTGTCGCCTGCTCGGCCGGGATTGTGGCCGGGGCGAGATCAAGCCTGAGCGCCACGTTCCGCTCGTTGAGCCCCAGGGCGCTCCAGAGCTCATGCGACAGCGTCTTGAGATAGACCGCGAGATCGACATCCCCCTCCCGCTCGTCAGTGTAGAGGGCCTGATGGACGAGCCCGATCGAGGATAGCCGGCCCTGCAGTCGCGCCATGGCCTCCGCGACGTCTGGCGGGGCGTCGCGGGCCTGCATCTGCACCAGGCTCGATGCCAGCATCAGGCTGTTGCGAACGCGGTGGTGAGCCTCCTTCATCATGGCGCTGCGCTGCTCGGCGACGCGCTCGGCCGCCAGCTTCTGAGCCTGCAGCTCGCCTGCGGACTTCTGCTCGCGCACGACCAGGAACATGGCCGCGCCGGCCAGACCGATACCCAGCAGCAACAGCACCGCGACGACGCTCGCGGCCGTCCACGCCGATTTTCTCCACCCGGCCAGCACGCCAGCCCGTTCGAACTCCACCACAGCGATCAGCGGCCATCCCTCGATATCGCTCTGGGCCCACAAGCGACCGTCCTGCTCGTGGACTTCCCCGGGCAACAGGGCCCCGAGGCGCGGCGGGGGCGAGGGCGCGAGGGCTGCTCCGGTGTCGTCGAAGTCGACGAAGGTGGCTGCGATGAATCGGCCGTCCGCGGTCCAGATGGAGACCTGCGGATCGCCTTCGCCTCGCTCCGCGGTCGGCCGGACGCCGGCAGGCCTCACGGCGCCGCCGATATATCGCTGGATCGCGCCATCTGGCGCGCGCACGACCCGACTGAGGGGATAGATCACGGCGTGCGACATGCTGCTCCGCATGACCTGGCCGATGTTGCGGTCCGCGCCCTCCGCATGGGCCCGCATGATCAGCGGACTTATCGTCCCGCTGGGGAACCGCTCGGATGCGGCCTGTACCGCGCCGTCCGGCCCGGCCATCACATAGTAGTCGTTCAGCGACGTCGTCCGGGCGTCCTGCGCCAGCCGCGCCGGCCAGCCTCCTGCAAGGGGCGGCTCGTCGAGGTCCTCGTTGATGTCGAGCACGACGCGGTCCAGCAGGTCGTACATCCGCGCCGTATAGATGCCGGAGAATGTCGCGATCGCCGTGGCCTGGGTCCGCGTCGCTGACAAGGTCGCGGCATGGGCGGCCCACAGGCCAAAGCTGGCGATCCCGGCGACGACGAGCGCATAGACGATGGCAACCGCGGCAATCATGGCCGGCGTCGCACGCGAACGCAGTCGATCCAGCTTCACTCCGGGACGCTCCCCCTTCCTCACCAAGCCAACGCTCAAGTCGCCCCTTGGCTCCCCCAAATGGCGGAAGCCCTGAACCCGCGCCAGCTGGAATCGTTGAGTCGGCTGGATCGTT
>CAMLNT010000005.1 GCA_946481425.1 uncultured Brevundimonas sp. | reverse complement strand
CTGCGCGAGGTCGCCCTGGGCGCCACCTTCTCGAAAACCGAAACCGCCGAGCCGGGCATCTTCGTCCTCACCGACCTCCAGACCGGCTGCCAGTGGATGGCCACCTACGGCGCCGACGGCGAAGCCACCTCCATGGAGCCCCGCACCGAAGCCGCCCCCGGCGGCGGCACACAACAGCGCTGCGTCAGCGTCCCGGGCCTTTCGGGGGCGGAGGGCTAGCGCCGCCTAACCGTCGGACCGTGGCAGGGCGCCGAGTTCGTTCCGGCAAGCCTCCGCTTCCGACAGGACGGCCCGGCGGCGCTCCTCCGACCAGCTATCCAGCGTCCTGTACGGCATCGCCAGCCGGACATTGTCCCTCAGCCGCGCCCGGTTTCGCTCCAGGAACCCCCAGTAAAGCCGGTTGAATGGGCAGGCGCCCGGCCCCGACTTCGCCTTCACGTCGAAGCGGCAGCCGCCGCAGTAGTCGCTCATCCGGTCGATGTAGGCGCCCGACGCCGCATAGGGCTTTGAGCCCACGATCCCGCCGTCTGCAAAGGTCGCCATGCCGCGCGTATTGGGCATCTCGACCCATTCATAGGCGTCGGCGAACACCACCATGTACCAGTCGTCCACCGCGTCCGGATGGACGCCCAGCAGCATCGCCAGATTGCCGGTCACCATCAGCCGCTGGATATGATGGGCGTAGGCGTGATGTTGGGCCTGCCTGACCACATCCGCCACGCAGGCCATGTCCGTCTCGCCCGACCAGTAGAACCAGGGCAGCCGACGATCCGCGTCCAGGAAGTTCCGCCGCCCGTACTCCGGCGACTTCAGCCAGTAGATCCCGCGCACGAACTCGCGCCATCCCACGATCTGCCGGATGAACCCCTCGACAGCATTCAGAGGCGCCCTGCCCGCGTGAAACTCCGCCTCGGCCCTCCGGCAGACCTCGAGCGGATCGAGCAGACCCAGGTTGATCGAGGTCGAGGTCAGGGAATGCCACATCCAGGCCTCGCCCTCGGCCATCGAGTCCTGCCAGTCGCCGAAGCCGGGCAGGACATCCGTCAGGAAATGCGCCAGGGCCTGCTCCGCCTCCTCCGCCGTCGTAGGCCAGTCGAAGCCGTCAAGATCGCCGAAATGATCCGGGAACAGCCGCGCGACATCGGCCATCGCTTCGCGCGTCACCTCGCCGGGCGCGAACCGCTGGCGCGCGGGCGTCGCCAGTCCTTTCGGCAACCGCTTCCGGTTTTCCGTATCGAAGTTCCAACGGCCGCCCTCGGGCTGGTCGCCGTCCATCAACAACCCGGTCTCGCGCCGCATCTCGCGGTAGAAGAACTCCATGCGAAGCTGCCGCTTGTCCTCGGCCCAGCGCTGGAAGCGCCGGTGCGAACAGATGAAGCGGTCGTCGTCGCGCCTCTCGACCGGGATCGGGGATTCTTCGGCCCAGGCCGCCAACGCCTCGGCGAGCCGCCATTCGCCGCACTCGGTCATCACGATCCGGTCGGGTTTGAGGGCCCGGATCGCACGGTCCAGCTCCCCGGCGATGGACCCGGCGTTGGCCGGATCGTCGATGCGAACGTAACGGACCGTCGCCCCCCGCGCCGCCAGCCGGATCCCGAACTGTCGCATCGCCGCGAAGACCAGAGCGATCTTCTGCTTGTGATGCTTCACATAGGTCGCCTCGTCCCAGACCTCGGCCAGCAGGACGACATCGCCAGCGACGTCCAGATCGGCCAGCGCCGACACGCTGTCGCTCAACTGGTCGCCCAGGATCAGCCTCAAGGTCTTCATCGCGCGGCGCCGCGCGGCTTGGCCCGGGTCGTCGGCGCGGCGCTCGCCGGGTCATCCGGCCACAGATGCTTGGGATAACGCCCTCGCATGTCGCTGCGCACCGCCGCCCACGACCCTTTCCAGAACCCCGGCAAATCCCGGGTCAGCTGGATCGGACGATGCGCCGGGCTCAGCAGCTCGAACAGAAGCGGGATCCGCGCCGAGCCCACGACCGGATGCTCGGCCACGCCGTAAAGCTCCTGCACCCTGACCGAGACCGTAGGACCCGCCTCCGCACCATAGTCGATCCGGAGCCGCGAACCCGTCGGCGCCTCGAACCGCTCCGGCGCTTCGGCGTCGAGCCGCCGCGCCATTTCCCACGGGATCATTGCCCGCATCGCAGCAGCCAGTTCGCCGTCACTCAAATCCGACAGCCTTCGCCGGCCCGCCAGTAACGGCTCCAGCCAATCGTCCAGCGTCGCCAGCAACCCCTCATCCGACAGATCCGGCCAGCTCTCGTCCGTCCGCCTCAGGAAACCAACCCGTGCCCGCAAGCCCTCGACCGCTTCACCGAACTTGAGCGCGCCCAGGCCCTTACGCCGCACCTCGCCCATCAGGGCGCCGGCGATCACGGCAGGCTCGGGCCGGTCGATGCGCCGCTCTTCCAGCACCAGCGCACCCAGCTTCAGGCGCCTCGTCGCCGTGGCTCCGCCCGGCGCATCCAGATCGAGCCGGTCCTCGACCTCCAGCCGGTCCGCGAACACATCCCGCAACGCCGCCTCTGCGATCGGCGCGGCCAGCAGGATCCGGTCCCTTGACGCTCCGCCGCCCAGCTCACCGACGGCCAGCCACGGCTCCCGCGCCAGCCGGTCCGTCGCCTCGATCCAGCATCCCCGTCCGGACGCCAGGAGGAACTCGCCCGGCTTGCCACGGGCCTTCGCCACCCGGTCCGGAAACGCCTCGGCCAGCAAAATACCCGCGTCGCCCGCTCCCTCGCCGCCCACCAAATTCGCCCAACGTCCAGCCAGGGCTCGCGCATCCTTCGCCCGCGCCGCCCCGTCCCGGTCCAGCCGCTCCAGCCTGTGCCCCAGATCGGCGTCGTTCCCGCCAAGCCCCCGCTCGGTCAGCAGGACCGCGATGCGCGCCGCCGTCGTCGCTTCTCCCCGCTCGGCCGCTCTGACCAGCATGTTCGCGAGCGGCGCCGGCATCGGCAGGTCCGCCACCCGCCGGCCCCGCTCTGTCAGCCCGCCTGCCTCGTCCAGAGCCCCGATCCGCTTGAGCTCGGCCACCGCCTGATCCCACGCTCCCCGTGGCGGCGGATCGAGGAACAGCAGCCCCTCCGCAGACCGCGCCCCCCACCGGGCCAGGTCCAGCACCAGGCCCGTCAGGTCGGCTTCGAGGATTTCCGGCCGATCGAACGGAACCAGCCCCCGCGTCTCCGCCTCGTCCCACAGACGGTAGCAAACCCCTGGCTCCGTCCGCCCGGCCCGGCCTCGCCGCTGATCCGCCGAAGCACGCGACACCCTGACCGTTTCCAGCCGGCTCAGCCCCGAGCCCGGATCGAACCGCGCGACCCGCGACTGACCGGCGTCGATCACTACCCTCACGCCCTCGATCGTCAGGCTGGTCTGGGCGATGGCCGAAGCCAGCACGACCTTGCGCGTCCCAGGCGGCGCCGGGCTCACCGCCCGATCCTGCCCCGCGAAGTCCATCGCCCCATACAGCGGCGCGACCGTCACGTTCGCCGGCACCCCCCGCTCGAGCAGCCGCTCCTCGGTTCTCCGGATTTCGCCCTGCCCCGGCAGGAAGACCAGGACCGAGCCCGTCTCCTCGGCCAGCGCCTTGCGCACGGCCTGCGCGGCTCCGTCATCGATCCGGTCCGGCCGGCCGAGGTAGCGCGTCTCGACCGGGAACGTCCGCCCCTGGCTCTCGATTACGGGCGCCGCCAGCCGCCCCGCGATCGCCGCGCCGTCCAGCGTCGCCGACATAACCACGATCCGCAGGTCTTCCCGCAGCAGCCCTTGCGCGTCGACCGCCAGCGCCAGCCCCAGGTCGGCATCGAGGCTCCGCTCATGGAACTCGTCGAACAGAACCGCGCCGATTCCCTCCAGGCCCGGATCGTCCAGGATCATCCGCGTAAAGACGCCCTCCGTGACGACCTCGATCCGCGTCTTCGCGCTGACCCGGCTTTCCATGCGAACGCGATAGCCGACCGTCTCTCCGGGCTGCTCGCCCAGCAGCTGCGCCATGCGCCGTGCGGCGGCGCGGGCCGCCAGGCGACGGGGCTCAAGCACGATGATCCGACGCGCGTTCAACCAGGCTTCATCCTTGAGCGCCAAGGGAACGACGGTGGTCTTGCCTGCGCCGGGCGGTGCGACCAGCACGGCTTTCGGGCCGTCCGTCAGCGCTGCTTTAAGCGCCGGGATCACCTCGTCGATGGGCAGGCCGGAGATCATATCGCCCCTCTAGACGACCCCACGCCCGCCGCGAAGCGGTCGGCGGGAAATCATCATTGCGGAAAGCGTTTGCCTGACAGGCATGGGCTCTCTAACGTCCGCGCCATCGTAAACGGCTGCTCGGGGGAGTAGCCCACGGAGGGGGACTTTATGTCCGGAACTGCTAGCGGCCGGCCGCCAGGCCCGCGTCTATTTATCAAGAAGTCCATCGCCCAGATCCAGAACGAGGCGGCCAAGAGCGAACTGAAGCGCTCGCTCGGCCCAATCAACCTGATGAGCCTGGGCATCGGGGCCATCATCGGCGCCGGGATTTTCGTCCTCACCGGTCAGGTGGCTTCGGCCAACGCCGGCCCGGCCATCATGCTGTCATTCGTGGTCGCGGGCATTGCCTGCGCCCTCGCCGGCCTCTGCTACGCCGAACTGGCCTCGACCATGCCGGTTTCCGGCTCGGCCTACACCTACGCCTACGGTTCGCTCGGCGAGATCTTCGCCTGGATCATGGGCTGGCTGCTCGTGCTGGAATATGGCGTCGCGGCCTCGACCGTGGCGGTCGGCTGGTCCGGCTATGTCGTCTCCATCCTGACGGACTTCGGAATAAGTCAGCAGATCTTCCCGACCATCCAGTACGCCGGCGGCGAAGGACCTCAATGGGCCACCCCTCTCGTCCAGTTCGTGCAGGAGTCGGGCGTCACGACCTTCCCGATGACGGGCACCTTCAACCTGGTGGCGGCCATCGGCATCGCCGCGGTGTGTGGCTTGCTCGTGCTTGGCGTGTCGGAAAGCGCCAACATCAACAACATCATCGTGGTCATCAAGGTGATCGTGCTGCTCACCTTCATCGCGGTGGGGGTCCAGTACATCAACCCGGCCAACTGGCAGCCCTTCATCCCTGAACCGACCGGCACGGCGGGTCAGTTCGGCGTCGGCGGCATCTTCCGTGGGGCGGCGATCATCTTCTTCGCCTACGTCGGCTTCGAAGCGGTTTCGACCGCCGCGGCCGAGGCGAAGAACCCGTCCAAGGACGTCCCCATCGGCATCCTCGGCGCCCTGTTCATCTGCACCCTGATCTACATGGCCGTGGCGGCCGTCATGACCGGCGTCGTCCCCTACCTGGAGCTGGCTTCGCCGGCCCCCATCGCCGTCGCCATCGACCGCATGGGCCTCGAATGGGCTGACCTGCCGATTACCCTGGCCGATGGTTCGCCGATGAACCTGATCAGCTTCCTGATCAAGATCGGCGCGATCACCGGGCTGTCGTCGGTGATGCTGGTGCTCTGCTACGGCCAGACCCGCGTCTTCTATACGATGGCGCGCGACGGGCTGCTGCCCGCCGCCTTCGCCCGTGTCCATCCGAAGTTCCGCACCCCCTGGATCGGCACCATCCTGCTCGGCGTAGTGATCGCGGTCCTGGCCGCCTTCCTGCCGATCTCGATCCTTGGAGACCTGGTGTCGCTCGGCACCGCGACGGCCTTCGCCATCGTCTGCTTCAGCGTGATCATGCTGCGGATCAAGCACCCTGAAATGCACCGCCCGTTCAAAGTGCCCGGCGGCATCTTCACCGCTGTTCTGGGTATCCTGGCCTGCCTGTTCCTGGCCAGCCAGAACCTGATCCCGATGTTCCAGCATGCGGCGGAGGACAACCCGCTGCCGCTGATGCTGCTGGGCGGCTACGCGGCTCTCGGTGCGGTGATCTACGCCATCTACGGCTTCTGGCACTCGAAGCTCGCCCGGGGCATCGACATCACCGAGGACCATGCTCTGGCCACGCCGGCCGAGGCCCTCGGCACCGGCGTAGACAACGTCAAGGAAGACTGATCCAGTCAACCGGCTGGACGGATGGAAGCCCGGGGTTCGCCCCGGGCTTCTTTCTTTTGGCCGGTCAGCCTATTTGGAGGGCATGAGCGATCCCTCCCCCATCGGCGTCTTCATCGCGCCGGTCACCCCGCTGCAGCAGAACTGCACGACCGTCTGGTGCACAAAGACGAACAAGGCCGCGATCATCGACCCTGGCGGGTCGATCGATCTGATCCTGGCCGAAATCGCGCGGCGAGGACTGACGCTGGAGAAGATCTGGGTCACTCACGGCCACCTGGATCATGCGGGCGCGACGGCTGAACTCAAGGACAAGACCGGCTGCCCGATCGAGGGACCGCATCCTGACGACCAGTTCTGGATCGACGGCATCGAGCAGCAGGGAAAGGCCTATGGCATGCCTGAAGCCCGTGGCTTCACCACCGACCGCTGGCTGTTCGACGGGGATAAGGTGACGCTCGGCGAGACCACATGGGACGTGATCCACTGCCCGGGTCACACGCCGGGCCATGTCGTCTTCTTCAATCGCGATGCGGGCTTCGCGCAGGTCGGCGATGTCCTGTTCAAGGGCTCGATCGGACGGACCGACTTTCCCCGTGGAAACCTCGACGACCTGCTCGGCGCGATCACCGGAAAACTCTGGCCGCTGGGCGACCACGTGCGCTTCGTACCCGGGCACGGTCCCATGTCGACCTTCGGCGACGAACGTCGGTCGAACCCCTACGTGTCGGATTCCGCTATCGCAAATCGCTCGCAGTGATTTCCCTTGCCGCCTGGCGGGAAATGGGACATTCCCGCGACGGGGCTGAAGACGTCAAAGTGATCGGGGGCTTTGCGTGCGCGCCTTGCTTGTAGAAGATGAAGCCCTCGTGGCGTTGATCGCGGAGGAGGCTCTCCTCGGACTTGGCTTCGCCGTGGACGTCTGCGCCAGCGGCAAGGAAGCGCTTGAGGCCTTCGAGCGCGATCAACCCGACCTCGCCGTCATCGATATCGGCCTGCCGGACATGCGGGGCGACGAGCTGGCCAAAGCCCTGCGGGCCGAGGCCGCCGACCTCGCGATCCTGATGGCCAGCGGTTACGACGCCGACGAAGTGGCGAGCCGCTTCGATGGGGATACCCGCCTAACCGTCGTCCCCAAGCCCTACACCGAGGGCGATCTGGCCAACGCCATCGAGCGCCTGGGCCTGACCACGGCCGACTGATCCCCACGCCCTGCCACTGCTTGGCGCGGTTCGGAACCCGAATCGCGCCGATGGGTTGTTTCACCATCTGAAACGACGACGCGTGGAGGTCGCACATGGCCGACGGCCAGACCCCGACACGTTCAGGCGTGTCCAAGCGGGGCTTCGCCTCGATGGACCCTCAGCGCCAGCGCGAGATTGCGCGCAAGGGCGGCGCCAGCGTGCCGAGTGAAAAACGAAGCTTCTCTCAAGATCGGGCTCTGGCCGCTTCGGCGGGCCGCAAGGGCGGCGAATCCTCTCACGGCTCGCGGCGTCGGCCCACACCGGCCGGTCGCGACTAGTCCGCCGATCCGATCAATTCGGACGATCCAGCGGCCGGGCCTTGGGCAACGATCCCAGGTCCGGGAGCACGTTCGCTCCCGAGCGCCGCTCGATCGTCTCGAACATCGCTCTCAACTTGTCGTCCAGACGCTCTTCTGGCGACACCGCGAGGCGGCGGTCCAATTTCCCCTTGCGCGCCATGATGGCCCCCAGTCCCACGGGGAGGGTGAACCAAGCGCGAGCGCACGCCAAGATGCCGGAAGCTGACAGGCCAGCAAGTGTTGCCTGCGGGCGACTTAAGCTTTGCCGCTGGCCTTGGCGTATTCCAAGCGCGCGATCGTCCGGTTGTGGACCTCGTCAGGACCGTCGGCGATCCGCAAGGTGCGCACCGTCGCGTAAAGCTCGGCCAGCGGGAAATCAGCCGAAACGCCGGCTCCGCCGAACGCCTGGATGGCGTCGTCGATGACCTGCAGGGCCATTCGCGGAGCCGCGACCTTGATCTGAGCGATCTCCGACCGGGCGTTCTTGGCGCCAGCCACGTCCATCATCCAGGCTGCCTTCAGGACCAGCAGGCGGCACATCTCGATGTTGGTCCGCGCGTCGGCCACGCGCTGCTCCCAGACCGAATGCTCGCCGATCTGCTTGCGGAAGGCCGTCCGGCTCAGCAGGCGCTCGACCATCAGTTCCAGCGCCCGTTCGGCGCAGCCGATGACTCGCATGCAGTGATGGATGCGGCCCGGCCCCAGGCGCCCCTGGGCGATCTCGAAGCCCCGGCCCTCACCCGCGATCAGGTTCTCGACGGGAACCCGGACATTTTCCAGCACCACTTCGGCATGGCCGTACGGCCGCTCGTCGTATCCGAACACGGTCAGCATTCGCTCGACACGGAACCCGGGCGTATCGACCGGGACCAGGATCTGGCTCTGCTGGGCGTGGGTCGCCGCCGACGGATCGGTCTTGCCCATCACGATCGTCATCTGGACGTTCGGGTGACCCATATTGGTCGACCACCACTTGCGCCCGTTGATCACATAATGGTCGCCGTCGCGCTCGATGCGGGTCTCGATATTGGTCGCATCCGAAGACGCCACGGCCGGCTCGGTCATCAGAAAAGCCGAGCGGATCTCGCCCGCCAGCAGAGGCTTCAGCCAGCGATCCTTCTGGGCCTCGTTCCCATAGAGGTGCAGGACCTCCATGTTGCCTGTATCCGGGGCGTTGCAGTTGAACACCTCCGGGCACCAAAGGCCGACCTTGGCCATGCGTTCGGCCAGCGGCGCGTATTCGAGGTTCGTCAGACCAGCGCCGCCGTAGCCGTCGTGCGCCTCGCCGGGAAGGAACAGGTTCCAGAGCCCGGCTTCGCGCGCCTCGGCCTTCATCGCCTCCATGACCGCCGGCTGGCTGTCCGGATCGGCGTGGATGGCGGCGAGGTATTCACCCGCCCGCGGCTTGACCCGCGTCTCGATGAACTGGTCGAGGCGGTCCGCCCAGACCTTGGCGCGGTCGCTGTGCTGGAAGTCCATCCTAGCCCTTCAGGACCGGCTGAAGCGCCAGGGCGTCCATCGGGTTTCCGTCGATCTTCATCTTGCCCGACATGTAGGCTCCCATCGGATCCAGCTGGCCCTTCGCGAGCGACAGAAAGTCATCGAAGCTCATGTGGATCGTGCAATCGGCCGCGCCGTCGTCGTTCGACACTGAGCCGCCGTCGATGAGGATCTTGCCGTCGCCGCCGAAGTCCAGCTTGTAGGACTTGCCCAGCGGGGCTGCCGCGGACACGCGCTGACGGATCTGTTCGGTCACTTCGGATAGGTCGGCCATCATATCCTCCTGATGCTGGCAGCCCGAACCGATAGCCCCCGATAGCCCCGGCGCCAAGCGTGACGCAGGGTCAAGCAGAGCTGGAAAACAAGCTTGGCCTTTGAGGGAAACCTTGCCGCATGCGATGCGTTTTCTCCGCCGCTAACCGTCCAAGGAGATCGTCATGTCCGCCATCAAGATCGCCACACTCGCCGGCTTCGCCTGCGTTCTCGCCTCCCCCGCACTCGCGCAGCAAACGGGTGGCTATCCTCCGGGGACGCCGGTGGCGGAGATCGAAGCGCGGGAACAGGCCGAAACGGTACGCCTGAACAATGCGGTGCTCGAGCGCGACGCGGCCGTCGTCGCCGCCAACGAGGCTGAGGCTGCCCGCTTCGCCCAGGCACAGGCCGAGTTTGGCGCCGCTCAGCAGGCTCATGCCCAGGCCCAGGCGCGCTACGAGGCTGAGCTCGCCGCAGCTCAGGCCGCTCAAGCCCGGTACGAAGCCGAAATGGCCGCCTGGCGCGCCCGCGTCGGCCGCCCGTACTGAGCTGGCCGACCGACTACTGGGGCCCGCCCTGCGGGCCCTGGAAGTCGAACTGTTGCGGTTGCCGATTCTGACCGTTTCCGAAGGTCCAGGTCAGCCCCAGGAAGGCCGTGCGACCGCCGAACACGCTTTCGGTCCGGTCCCTCAAAGTCGGCGTCTCATAGTAGGTCACGCTGCCGAAGCTATCGAGCACGTCACGGACGGTGAACTGCAGTGACAGCCGGTCGGACAGGCGTCGGCGGTAGCCGAAGTTGACCATGCCGCGGCCCTCGCGTCGCCCCTGCGCATAGACAGACTCGCCCATGTAGAAGCCCCCGACCTGGACGAAATCGTCGGTCGTTGGCTGCCAGTTGAAGTTGACCCTCGCGCTCGCCGTCGTGCCTTCGACGTCGGCGTAGCCAAGGTTAGAGGCGTCGATCTGCTGCTGGAAGACGTTGATGCTGGCATTGTAGCGCAGTGTCGGGTGTAGACGTCCGTTGGCCACAAACTCCACACCAACCGACTGGCTGGCCCCGAGGTTCTCGGGCCGGGTCAGCAACGCACCGCCGCCGAGATCCACCGCTACGCTGGTGAAGGCGTCCGAGGTATCGCGGTAATACAGCGTCGCCTGCATGAACCCCGTCTGTGCGCGGCGCATCCAGCTGAACTCGTAGGAGTCCGTGATTTGCGGCAGCAGGTCGGGATTGCCCGACGAGAAGTTGTCCGGATCGATGTAGACCACGAACGGGTTGAGTTGCTCCGGCTGGGGCCGCTGGACCCGGCGGCTGTAGCTGGCCCGCAGGCTCTGGGTTTCCGACAGGCTGTATTCGACGTGCATCGTCGGATAGGCGCGGAAATAGTCGTTGCTCTCCTGGACGCCCGTCGTGATCTGGTCGATGTCGCGCAGGACGTATTCGAGGCGCAGGCCAACCTGCGCCGCCAGATCGCCGAACGGCCGCTCATAGGTGGCGTAGGCGGCGTGGACCTGCTGGTCGGCCTGGAACCGGTTTGATCGCGTCGGATCCAGCACGGCCGAGGCGGCGTCCGGACCACTGCTGACCCGATTGTCGAGATCCAGAGACGTGATCTCGGCTTCGTAGCCGATCCGCAGCTTGCGATCTTCGCCCATTGGCCGGTTGTAGGCGCTTGAGAAGTTCCAGCTGTCGGTGGCGTTCCGGTTGTCGATGATCTCGTAGAAGGACGAGGCCACGGGCAGGGTGTAGATCGTCAGACCCTGCTGCGCGTTGTCGAACTGGCTGGTGTCGTACCTGATCTCGGTGGTCCAGTCGTGACCTTCGCCGAGCTGGCGAAGCACGCGGCCGGTCACGCCCGAGAAGGCGCCGCTATAGCCGCCCTCCCCCCGGCGCTCGTAGGCTGTCGCGATGGCGCCGGTCGAATCCTCTTCCTCAAAGAACGCGCTGCCCTCGCCCGTGCTCTCGAACGCATGGCTGCGCAGTTCACCAGTCAGCTGCCACTGCTCGTCCAGGCGAAACTCGGTCGCGAGGCGAACGTAATGGCTGTCCGACGGTGACTCGAATGTCTGCCGGCTCCGGCTCTCTACGAAGGTTCCGCTGAGCGTATCGAACCGCTCGCGCTCGCGGATGGTGCTGAACGGCTGCCGGTCGTGGCGCAGGCCGATGTCGCCGGTCAGGGTTAGCCGATCGCGGGCCCAGGACGCGCTGACACCGAGATTGTAGCGATCTTCCGTGCCCACGTTCGCCCGAACCGAGCCGCTGTAGGTCGTCCCCGCCGGGGCCGCGTTCGGCCGCGAGATCAGGTTGATCACACCGCCCGAGCCGTCTGGCCGGTAAGCCGCCGACGGATTGGTCATGACCTCTATGCGGCTGTACTGGTCCGCGGGCGTCTGCAGGATGGCCGCGCCCCGGCCCGGTCCGCTCATCAGGGCCGACGGTCGACCATCGATCAGGATAGTCACATTGGCGTCGCCGCGCAGCGAGACGTTGCCGTTCGGGTCGACCTCGACCGAAGGGATGTTGCGCAGGGCGTCGGCCAGACTGCCGGTGGTGGCCTGCAGATCGTCGGCCAGGCTGTAGCTGATCGAGTCGATCGAGGCGCGTGTGCCGGCGCGGCTGGCGCTGACCGTCACCTCCTCGACAGCGGACTCCTCGTCCTCTTCCTCGTCAGCGTCCTCTTCCTCCGCCTCATCGGCAGGCGGCTGTTCGGCCTGCGGGGGCTGAGACGGTGTTTCCTGGGCCCAGACATGCGCTGGCGTGGCAAGAGCCACCGTGGCGAGAAGCAGGGTGCGCAAGGCGACCATGAAGACGTCCCGAGAAAAAACCGATCCGCCCCCGGGCCAGCCCTGCAGGAGCTAACCACCGGTGTGCGCCGGAGAAAGTTACAACTTTGTCATGCAGTTCGCGGACCTGGGCGGGCGCCGCGCTGTGGATCGCAGGAAAATCTGGCGGAGACGGAGGGATTCGAACCCTCGATACCCCTTACAGGGTATGACGATTTAGCAAACCGTTGCCTTCAGCCACTCGGCCACGTCTCCGGCAGGCGGGTGACCTATCGGTTGCCGCCGTCTTCCGCAAGGGCCGAACCGCTTTGGTTGGATGAACCGTGTTAACGGGAAGTCCACGGGCATGCGGCAAGCTGCCCGCATGTCCGCCTCCGTTCGCGCCCTGCAGCCCGAAGCGCCCGCGGTCGAGCGCCCGCTCGACGCTGCGGGCCTTCAGGCCATGGCTGCGGAGGCGATCTCCAAGCCCGATCCGAGGGACCGGCGTGGCCCCTTTCGTCCCGAGAAGCTGGTCACGAGCAGGGCGCGCCAGTCAGAGCGGCTGTCGTCGCACTGGTTCCGGGCCATCGACGTGGCGGGTGTCACCGCCCTCAGCGTCGTCCTGATCTTTCTCGCTGATGGTTCTCCTCTGGCCGCGCCATTCGGCGAGGTCGCCCCGGTCGTCGGCGCCGCCATCGTGGCCTCGGCTCTCCTGCGCGTCATGCGCCTGTATCGCTTCAGCCGCGGTGAAACGCTCGCGTCGCATCTTGCCAAGGTCTGGACGGCCTTCCTGCTGGCCGGGGCAAGCGGTGCGGTTCTTGCGCTTCTCGGCGCACACGCCTCTGCGCTTCCGTCGCTTCTGGAATGGACGGTGGCGGGCGCTGTACTCTTGAGCCTGCTGCACGCCGTCTTCTGGCGTCTCGTGCATCGCTGGCGCTCCAACGGACGCCTGATCCCCTCCATCGCCATCGTCGGCGCCACCCGGCATGCCGAACGTCTGATCGCCGAAGCTCTGCGCCGCCGGGACCTGAACGTGCTCGGCGTTTTCGATGACCGTCTAGGCCGGGCGCCCTCGGCGGTCGCCGGTGTTCCCGTGCTCGGCGACCTCGACGCGCTGCTCGGTCATCGCCTCACGCCGTATCTCGATCACATCGTCGTGGCGGTTGATCCCGCCGCGCGAGAGCGGGTGAGCCAGATTACACGTCGGCTCTCGATCCTGCCCAACGCCGTGTCGCTGGTCGTCGATCAGGACGGCCAGGACGCCCGGGACGCCGCCCTGTCTCGTCTGGCCGAGGCCCCGCTCGCGCCCATCGGTGGCGTGCCGGACCCCGACAGGTCGGCCTTCGCCAAGCGCATGCAGGACCTGATCATCGGCGGCCTGATGCTCATCGGCCTGACGCCGGTGCTGGCCGTGGTGGCCCTGCTTGTTAAGCTGGACAGCCCCGGCCCGATCTTCTTCCGCCAGCGCCGCCACGGCTTCAACAACGAGGAAATCCTCGTGTGGAAGTTCCGCACCATGCGCCACGAGGCCGCCGACGCGACGGCCTCGCGCCAGGTGACCGCCGATGACGACCGCATCACCCGCCTCGGCAAGATCCTGCGCAAGACGTCGATCGACGAACTGCCCCAGTTGCTCAATGTCCTGAAGGGCGAGATGTCCCTGGTCGGCCCCCGCCCCCACGCGGTGGGCATGAAGACCGGGGAGACTGAGTCGGCCCGTCTGGTCGCCGAATATGCGCACCGGCATCGGATGAAGCCGGGCATGACGGGGTGGGCCGCCATCCAGGGCTCGCGCGGACCGCTGCATACGGCTGCCGACGTGAAGCGCCGCGTCCAGCTCGACATCGATTACATCGAGCGCCAGTCCTTTTGGCTGGACGCCTGGGTGATCCTGATGACCGCGCCCGTCCTCCTCGGCGATCGCGCCGCGGTCCGCTGATCCCATGTTCTGGCGAGGCCTCGTCGGTTATCTGCCCGCCAATATCGTGCAGGGCGTGGTGGGCGTCCTTACCCTGCTCTTCTTCACCCGCCTGCTGAGCGCCGAGGACTTCGGCCGCTACGCCCTCGCCTTTTCCGTCATGGGCATCGCCCATGTCGCCGTCTTCACCTGGATCGAGGCCGCCATGGCCCGTTTCTGGGCGGCGCAGGCCTCGCCTGTGGCCATGAAGGCGCACTTCCGGACGCTCTATCGATACTTCGGGCTGCTGACGCTGGCCTACGTTCCGCTGGCCGCGCTGTTCGTCTGGTTTTGGCCGATGGACGCCGCCATGCGCATCGCCGTCGCCGTCGGTCTGGCGGGCGTGCCGATCCGCTGCGCATACCGGCTGATCCAGGAGCGACGGCGCGCGGCCGGAGCCGTGGCGGCCGCAGCCGGCCTCGATATGGCGGTTACGATCGGCGGCTTCGTCGCTGGCCTGGTCGCTGCTCTGGCGGGCGCGGGTGGCGCCGCGCCCCTCATCGGTCTGGCGGTCGCACCCTTCATGGCCGCGCTGCTCTTTACGCATAGCGAGATCCGCCAAGGCGCCGGCGGCGCCGTGGAGCGCCGGCGCGCACGCGACTACGCCGCCTACGGCTACCCGATCGCGGCCTCCCTGATCCTCGCGTTGGTCCTATCCTCGACCGATCGCCTCCTGCTTGCGGCCTTTCTCGATGAGGCGGCGGTCGGCGCCTATCACGCTGGATACAGCCTCGCGAACCGGACGCTGGACGTCATCTTCATCTGGCTCGGCGCGGCGTCCGGCCCGGCTCTGGTCATGGCGCTGGAGCGCGGCGGCCAGACCGCGCTCAGGACGGCGGCCCGTGAGCAACTCGCCACCTTCCTGCTGATAGGCCTGCCGGCCGCCGCTGGCGTGGCTCTGGTCGCCCGGCCGCTGTCCGAGCTGATCATCGGCGAGGCCCTGCGCGATCAGGCCGCGGCCATTACGCCGATGATTGCTGTGTCAGCTCTCTTCGCGGGTCTGACGACCTACTATTTCCACCAGGCCTTCACCCTGGGTCGTCGCACCAGCCTTCTGCTGCTCGCCATGGCGGTGCCCGCCATCGTCAACGTCGCGCTGAACATCGCCCTGATCCCCCGCATCGGAGTCATGGGCGCCGCGACCGCCACCACCATCAGCTACGTTTTCGGCATTGTCGCCTCCTGGACGCTCGGTCAGCGCGCCATCGCGCTTCCGGTGCCCTGGGACGCCCTGGCGCGCTGCGGAGCAGCGACCGCAGTCATGACCGCCGCGGTCCTGCTGGTGCCCTCGGTGGGAGGCGCGCTCGAACTGCTTTCCAAGGCCGCCGTCGGCGCCGTGGTTTACGGCCTTGCCGCCTGGGGCTTGAACGCCGCTTCCGTTAGGGATCAGGGGTCACGGGTTCTCAAGACCATTCAGGCAAGGTTCGCCCAATGAGACCTGCCGCCCGCAAGACCCGAGCCATGACCGACAACGCAGCCTGGACAGGGGCGCGGCCGGCCCTGTCCGTCCTCATCCCCTTTTTCCGTGACGATCCGACGTCCCTGCTGTCGGCGCTCGACGACGAGGCTCAGGCGCTTGGCCGCTCGACCGAGATCGTTCTGCTGGACGACGGATCCGGAGACGACGATCTTGCCGAGCGCGTGACGGCGGCGGTGCTGGCGGCCCGGCTGCCGATGCGCTTCATCCGTCTCAAGGCGAATGAAGGTCGCTCCAAGGGTCGCAATCGCCTCACTGCCTCGGCGCGCGGCGGCAGCTTCCTGTTTCTCGATTCCGACATGATGCCGGACGACCGGCGCTTCCTGCAGCGCTGGGCCGATCTGGCCGCCAACCACGACCCGGCTGTGGCCTTCGGTGGGTTCTCACTACTTCAGGCCTCGACCGATCGCGCCTTCGCCGTGCACCGCGCAATGGCCCTGCGGTCCGATTGCGTGCCCTATCAGGAGCGAGCCAAGACGCCGGAGAAGTACGTCTACACCTCCAACCTGCTCGTCCGTCGCGATGTGTTCGAGGCCGAAGCCTTCGACAGCGACTTCGCGGGCTGGGGCTGGGAAGACGTGGAATGGGCGATGCGCGTCGCGCGTCGTTTCCGCGTCGTTCACCTCGATAATCCCGCAACCCATCTGGGTCTGGACCGGACGGAGCAACTGGCCGGGAAGTACGAGCAGTCCGTCGCCAACTTCGCGCGGGTCGTCGACCGGCACCCGGACTTCGTCAGCCGATATCCGAGCTACAAGGCCGCCCGACTTCTCAAGAGCACGCCGGGTGTGAAGCGATGGCGAGGCCTGTTCAAGCAGGCCGCGCTGAACGAGCGCCTGCCGGTAAGCGCCCGCGCCTTCTCGCTGCGCCTGTATCGCGCCGCGCTCTATGCGGAGGCCGTCTGATGGAGCCTTTCGAGGCTTACTCCGCCGACCGTTCGCTGAAGGGCAAGCTGCGTCGCCGATGGGCCCGGCTCGTTCATCGCCGCCCACTTCGTTCAATGATTGATCGTCCGATCGTCTCGATAACGTTTGACGACGCACCGCTGTCGGCCGTCGAAGCCGGCGCGCGGGTGCTCGAAGCCGAGGGCGTCCGGGGCACCTTCTACGCCTGCGCTGGGCTCGACAACCGCGACGGCCCGATGGGCGTCTATGGGGACACCGCGGGATATAGCGCTCTCGCCGCGCGAGGCCATGAAATCGCGTGTCACACCTACAGCCATCTCGACTGCGGCCAGGCCGCCGGGCCGGCGATCACCACCGATGTAGACCGCAATCGCGCAGCCCTGACCGCGGCTGGCCTGTCCATCCGGAACTTCGCCTATCCCTACGGGGACGTCTCGCCACAGGCGAAGGCGGTGCTGCAGGATCGCTACGGCTCTCTCAGGGGGCTGCACCCCGGTCTGGTTCGACAGGGTGCGGACCTGAACCTGCTGCCGGCTGTCGGTATCGAAGGGCCCGACGGAGAGGCGAACGCCGCCCGCTGGATCGACCGTGCCCTGGCCAGCAAGGCCTGGGTGATCCTGTACACACACGACGTGCGTCCAGACCCTTCCGCCTGGGGTTGCACGCCCGAAGCGCTCCAGAACCTGATCCAGTGCGCGAAAGCCGGCGGCGCCGAAATCGCCACGGTCGCCGAGGTGTTGGAACGCCTTCAGGACCCGGTGTGACCCTCTCGGTCATCATCCCCACCCTGCGGCGGCCCGTTGAACTCGAGCGGGCCATCCGCTCGGTCATGGTCCAGACGGGCGTCCACGCGCGCCCTGACAGCCTTGTGGTCGCCGACAATGACCCCGACGGCTCGGCCCGCCTCCAGGTCGAGGCGCTGGCTCGCCAGGCGTCGTTTCCCATCGTCTACGTCCATGCGCCAAAGCCCGGGGTCGCCACCGCCCGCAACGCGGCGCTGGCCGCGACCGACGCCGATCTCATCGCGTTTCTCGATGACGATGAGGTCGCTTCGCCGGGCTGGCTGACCGCGCTCGTCGACGCGCGCGACCGTTTGAACGCCGATGTGGTGTTTGGTCCGATCCAGGGCAGAGCGCCTTCGGCCCGGGCGTGGGAGCAACCTTATCTGGAGCGCTTTTTCAGCCGTCCAGGGCCTGAGGCCGATCAGATCGTCGACGAGCCGTATGGCTGCGGCAACGCCCTCTTCCTGCGCTCCACCACACTCGCCGGCCCGGCGCCGTTCGACATCGACACCGACCAGACTGGCGGCGAGGACGACGCCCTGTTCCAGGCCTTGGCGTCGCGCGGCGTCGTCTTTGGATGGGCAGCCCAAGCCTGGGTCGATGAGGCGGCGCCTGCCCACCGGGCCAACCTCTCCTATGCCCTGACCCGCGCCTTCGCCTTCGGCCAGGGCCCCAGCCAGAAAGCCGCGCGAGAGCGCGACTGGCCAACTCTTGCTCGCTGGATGGTGATCGGGGCGGGCCAGTCGATTGTCTTCGGGCTGGTCGCCGCCGGCCAGTGGCTCACCGGGCGCGCCGCTCGCGCCGACTGGACGGACAAGGCTGTGCGGGGCCTCGGAAAATTGTTCTGGATGAAGCCGTTCGAGCCCAAGCTCTATGGTCTGGCCGAGCTCAGACGAGCCCAGCGGTCCAGCTGATCGGCGCCCAGCGCCAGCTTGACCGCCACCATCACGAACAGGACCCAGCGCATGTCGTGCCAGGTGAGGGTGATGCTCTCGGTCAGCATCGCGATCGAATAGGCGGCGACGAACGGCAGAGCCACCCACGCCCCCTGACCGCCCGCGAAGGTCGTCCAGATCGTCCGGAACCATGTCTCGATGAACCAGAAGCCGAAGGCGATCACGCCGACCAGGCCGATGTTGACCCATATCTCCATCCAGCCGTTGTGAGCGTGGCCTGCCCGGAAGTTCGCGTAGTGGGTGATCCAGGCCAAAGGCGCATAGGGGTCGGTGTCATCCCAGATCGCCCCGTAGCCGAAGCCGGTCCAGGCGTGCCCCTGCATGACCCTGGTGATCCCGTCCCAGATCTCGGTCCGGCCCGTCAGGGTCGCGTCCTTGCCCAGAAATTCGAAAACCGCATCGGCCGCGCCTACCCCCATGGCCACGACCAGCATGATCCCGACAGCTGCGACCCAGGCCATGGCCACGCCGATCGCGGGCCCGCGCCGGACCAGCCAGACGAACATCAGGCAGCCGAGCATCAGCGCCAGCACCACCAGCGCGGTCTTTGACGTCGAAACCCCCACGAGTCCGATGCAGAGCAAGGCCGCCCCGGCCCAGAGCGCCCGCCGCTTGGGAACCAGCGCCGCCGCCGCAGCACAGAAGCCGAAGCCCACGGTCATGTTGCCGCCGAGGTTGTTCTTCTCAAGCCACAGGCCGCGCCAGGCGCCGGGGAACAGGTCAGACATCCGCCCCCATTCCGGCTTCACCAGCGCAACGATCACCGAGGCAACGGCGAGCATGGCAAAGGTCGCGGCGCAGACCTCGGTCAGCGTCGGCCAGCGGAAACGAGCGGCCAGGGCCACGCCGCCAAGTGTCGTGAAGCCGAGCGCGACGAAACGGCGGACGGTCGCCGATGGATCGACGGACCAGAACCAGGACGCCGCCACCAGCAGCAGAAGAAGCACCAGTAGCGGCGACCGCACGAACCCCTCGATTGTCTTCGGAAGGGCCGTGGCTACGAGGAAGATGCTGGCTGCATAGGCCGGGAAGTAGATCAGGCGGATCAGCGGACCCGCGGCCGTCGCATCCCCGTAGTTGATCAGCGGCGCCAGCCAGGCCTGCGAATAGATGAAGAGGATGAAGACGCCAGCCCCGAAGGCGAGCACGTCCATCAGCGTCGAGCGGGCCTGAACGCGCGCGACGCCCTGCGCGAGCGGCCAGGCCGCGGTCGTCATCCCATCACACGTCGCAGGAAGGCCGGCGGCTCGACCTGCGCCCGGTTGAACACCAGCCCGGCGCAGCGCGCGCCCGACCGCTCCAGTTCATCCCTCAGGGCTGCGCCCGCCGAGGCGTCCGCGCTCTCGGCGGCCACGACCAGCACAACCGTGTCGGCGAAGGGCGCGAGGGTGAGGCCGAAGTCGGTCCGATCCGCCGCCGGCGCATCGACCACCAGCGTCTCGGCATGGCGGCGCATGGCGTCCCAGTAGTTCCCTCGCGGCAAGGCGACCGCCCGTTGTCCCGCCTTCAGCACGTCGCCACGAAAGCCCGTCACCCACAGGCGGCGCCCCAGGCATGGCCGCGCGGACAGCAGCCGGGCGTCGGCGATCTGGCGGCCGTCCCGGCCTCGCAGGGCCGGCTGCACCGTGAAGAAGCACGAGCCGTTGGGCGAGGCGGCGGCGGCCTTGCCAAGGCCTCCAAAGCGTTCAGCGTCTCGGGCCACCTCGGCCTGCTGGGTCTGGGTCGAGAGGTCAGCGTCCACGAGCCAGACTGGCTTGCGCGCCCGCACGGCGGCCAGGCGCGCGAACTCGCGCGCGACGGTCGACGTCCCCTCGCCGGAGGTTGCGGCAATGAATTGGATCACACGACCGCGGTCGGGGCGGCCGGGACCGAGCGCCGCCCACAGGGCGGCCATCTCGTGCGTCAGGTCCACCATGGTCGAATCACAATCCACGCGCCGTTCGACGCGAAGGCTAGCACGGCCACGGGCTAGCGCCCCTTCGATGGCGCGACCGCCAGGACCGGCAGATCGAGCGTGCGCGAAGCCGAGCCGGCCGTCACGAAACGTCGCCCCAGAAACACCCGAAGCAGCCCGGCGCAGAGCGCGGTGAAGGCGGCGAACAGGAAGGCGAGGACCAGCACCGGCTTTCGCAGGCTCGAGGGACGGTCGGGCGGATTGGCGGCGGCAATGATGCGGATGCTGTCGGCGCCGCCGCGCGCGAGATCTGCCGAGGCGCGTGACTGGGCCTGGCGGGCGGCGAAATCCCGGTATGTGGTCGACAGGACTTCCCGGTCCGCCGCCAGGGCGCCATTGCGACTCTCCAGTTCGACCAGTCGCGACTGGCGATCTTCCAGCTCCTGCAGCTGCCGGGTAAGAACGGCATGGCGCGCCGCAAGCGAGTCGCGCTCGGCCTGGGCGCGGACACGGTCCATTTCGAGGTCCTGCCAGACTGGATTGGGCCCCTGACGCTGCGCCGTCACGCCGGTGCCGTCGCCGGAGTTCACGAAGGCCTCAAGCTGCGAGATGCGCGCGTCGATGTCGCGCACCGGCTGTGAGTCGGGCTGATAGCGAGACAGCAGGGTCTCGCGCTCGGCGCGCGCCGTCAGCAGCTGGTCGTGGACCGACAGGTTCAGGTCCTGCTGCAGGGTGATCTGCGCCGGGATAGACGCCATTTCAGCGCGTAACGCCGCCAAACGGCTGTCCGCCTGCCTGAGCTGGGCCTCGATGGACAGCCGTTCGGCAAAGACGGTCTGGTAGCTGCCACCGACAGCCTCCCGCTCGATGGCGAAATCACCCAGATCGTTGTCGTCCAGAAACTGCTCGTAGGCCTGATCTGCGTCGTCCAGCTGGCGCTCGATCGAGTCGCGCTGCTCGGCCAGCAGAGGAGTCGTCGTGTCGCGGAACACCTCGCGGCGATAATCCATATAGGTGTCGACGATCTGGTTCAGGATCGCCGAGGCGGTCTGGGCGTCCCCGTGCTGATAGGACAGCTGGACCACACCGGTATCCGGCGCCGTAGCCACTTCGAGGCTTCGGCCCATGGCGATGACGGCGTCGGCCTCGCGCGCCTCGGGGGTTCCGCGCGCGCCTTCGCCGAGCACCACATCAGCGCCCATCTCGCGTACGACGCGCTGATGCAGTCCGGCGCTCGTCAGAATCGCGGCCTCGGCCTGGACCACATCGGTCATCTCCGGGATCGCGCCGCGGGCGGCGTCGCCGGCGCGGGGCTCATAGACATATTCCTGGCTCAGCTGGACCAGCAGGCTGGAATAGGCCGTGTAGGTCTTGGGGAGCATCAGAGCGCCCAAGGCCCCGAGCGCGAAAAGCACCGCAAAGACGACGACGATCAGCAGCCGCTCACGCCACATGAGCGTGACCATGTCGTCCCAGCCATGGCGAGGCCGAGACGACCAGGTGAGCCGAGCCCGGCCCCCTTCATAAACGCCCGACTGGCCCGTGGAAGGCATGGATCGCCCGACTCGCCGCATGGTTAACGCAACCCACCTTTGGGGCCCGGTCGTTAACTGCTGGTTACGGTTTGGCGTTAAGGCTCAACACTGTTCAATCACTCGACGGACGTCATGGATTCGGATCGTCGCGCCCTCCTTGCCCTGATCGCCGGATCGGCGCTCACCGCCGCTTGCGGCGGAGGCGGCGGCTATTCGCGTTATCCCCTGCCCGGCCTCGGGCGTCCCGGCGGCCCAGGCGGATCATCCGTCAGTGGATTCACCGACATTGGTTTCTCGGACTGGTCCGAGGACGAGCCGGAATACCTGCTCTATCCAGGCGATCAGATCGATGTGCGCACGCCCACGGCCCCGGAACTTAATCAGCAGCTGACGGTGGGTCCGGATGGCCGCATCGCCATGCCCCTGATCGGTCAGGTTATGGCCGCCGACCGCTCGATCAGCGAGCTCGAGTACGCCCTGGTCGAGGCCTACACGCCTGTCCTGCGCCGACCCGAGGTGGAAGTCGTCCTGCGCCAGGCTGGCCCGCTCAAGGTCTGGGTCGACGGCGAAGTCCGTAATCCGGGCGTCTACGACATGCCGGGCGACATAGACGCCTATCAGGCGGTCATCATGGCGGGGGGCTTCCTTCCCTCCGGGCGTCGCAACGAGGTCGGCCTGATCCGACGCGGACCTGGCGGCCGCCGCATGATGCGCTCGATCGATCTGTCGCGCAGCGACATGGAACACGTCGCCCTGCGCCGCATGGACGTGATCTATGTGCCGCGGACGACCTTGGCCGAGGTCGCGGTCTTCTTCAGCCAGATCCGCGACGCCTTGCCGATCGGGTTTAACTACACACTCGGCGGCCAGTACCAGCAGTTCTGACGGCGCCGCTTCGCCGCTGGTCTGATCCGCCTACGGAATTCCACCGTGTCCACAGCGCGGGCCAATCTGCACACAGGCGGTGCTCCGTCCGAGATTGTCGTTGCGGCGCCCCATGGTCCAAAGCGTTAACGCTCATGACCACGCTCGCCCTCGCCCCCGTACCGTCCGCGTCCGACCCCGATATCGCCGCCCTGCCTCACAACCTGGAGGCCGAGCAGGCCGTGCTGGGGGCGCTGCTGTTCGACAACCAGGTGTCGGAACGCCTTTCTGATCGTCTGGCCGGCAAACACTTCTTCGAGCCGTTCCATCAGCGGCTCTTCGACGCGATCGAGGACCACATCCGTCAAGGCCTGCTGGCCGATCCAAACATCCTGGTGGAGAGGTTCCGTCGCGATCCCGCCTTCGAGGAACTGGGTGGCATCCGCTATCTGGCAGACCTCGTGGACCGTGCGCCGCCGGGCGCCTATGCCCAGGACTATGCGCGGATCGTCTATGATCTGGCGCTGCGGCGCGACCTGATCCGCATCGGCGGGGACATCGTCAAGGACGCACCAAACCCTGACCGGGGCGCCCGCGATCAGATCGAATTGGCGGAGCAGTCGCTCTACACCCTTGCCGAAACGGGTGCGGCCTCGACCGGATTTGTGCCGTTTTCCAACGCGCTTTCCGGCGCAGTTGATATGGCGGCGGAGGCATTCCACCGAGACGGCGGCCTCGCGGGTCTCTCGACGGGCCTGGTGGACCTCGACCAGAAGCTCGGCGGGCTCCACCCTTCGGACCTGTTGATCCTCGCGGGACGTCCCTCAATGGGCAAGACCGCGCTCGCGACCAACATAGCCTTCAACGTGGCCCGCAACTACCGCTGGGAACCGACGCCCGACGGAGGGCGCAAGACGGTCTCGGGCGGTGTGGTCGCCTTCTACTCGCTGGAAATGAGCGCCGAGCAGCTGGCCATGCGTATTCTCGCCGACGCCTCGGGCGTCTCGTCGGACAAGCTGCGCAAGGGCGAGATCGATGCTTCGGAGTTCGGCCGTGTCCGGGACGCCGCCATCGAAATCGGCGAGAGTCCCCTGTTCATCGACGCGACCGGTGGCCTGCCCATCGGCAAGCTGGCCGCCCGGGCGCGCCGCCTAAAGCGGGCTCAGCAGGGGCTCGACCTGATCGTGGTTGACTACCTGCAGCTCGCGACGGCCGTCGGTGACGGCAAGCGCGACATGAACCGGGTGCAGGAGGTCTCGGAGATCACCCAGACGCTCAAGGCCCTGGCCAAGGAACTGAGCGTGCCGATCATCGCCCTGTCACAGCTGTCGCGTCAGGTCGAGAACCGGGACGACAAGCGGCCCCAGCTCTCGGATCTGCGGGAATCCGGCTCGATCGAGCAAGACGCGGACTGCGTCATGTTCGTCTACCGTGAGGAATACTATCTCGGCCGTGCCGAGCCGCGCGAGGGCACCGAGGATCACCTCAAGTGGCAACAGGACATGGATGAGGTTCGCGGCAAGGCTGAAGTCATCATCGGCAAGCAGCGTCACGGCCCGATCGGCACGGTGAAGGTCTCCTTCGACGCCAACACCACCCGTTTCGGCAACCTCGCCCAACCCGGTCGTTACGAGCCACGCGGCTAGACGCCCCGGAACCTCATGGTTCCCGATCATTAAGCTTTACGGCCCATGCTGAACCTCACTTCGTGGAGTTCCGCGCGCATGCCCATGCCTGTCGAGGTTCTGGAAGCCGCCCTCAGGGCCGCCTTCCCGGACGCCGAGATCGAGATCCAGGACCTCGCCGGCGACGGCGACCACTACCGTGCGCGCATCGCTTCCGACGCCTTCAAGGGCCTTTCCCGGGTTCGCCAGCATCAACTCGTCTACGCCGCGCTCGGCGGGCGGATGGGCGGCGAACTTCATGCTCTGGCCCTGGAAACCCGCCCCCTGAGCGAGAGCTAATCATGCGCTACCGTCCGTTTGGCCGTTCCGGGAAGTCCACCGCCGCCGTGACCCTGAATATCGGCGAGAAGACCGTCGCCCGCGGACGCTCTGGTGGCGCCGCCCTGATCACCGAGGCGATGGAGCATGGGATCAACTCGTTCCACCTGCAGACGCCGGACCCCGTACTGGCTGAACTCCTCGGCTCTGCCATCGCGCCCGTTGATCGCCGTCTGGTCTTTGCGGCCGTCCGCGTGGGATCCCGCCGCGAGCGCGGCCAGATCGTGCGCGACTTTACGCCCGCGGGGGTGACCGCCGCGGTCGACCAGATCCTGGCAGCCTCCCGGCTCGACTACGTCGACATGGTGATCCTCGACGAACCTGGCGTGGACGAACTCTCGCAGGCCACGCTCACGGCCCTGAAAGCCCAGCGCGCCTCCGGTCGTATCCAGATGCTCGGAATTGCCGGGGGCGCGGACGTGATGGACGCCTACGTCTCGACCAACGCCTTCGACGTGCTGACCACCCCGTTCAACGTGAACTCGGACTGGGCGACCCGCAATCGCATCCGCGCCGCGGTCGAGCGGGACATGGCTGTTCTCGGCTACGACTATTTCCCCGAAACCCTTTCGACGCCCAAGAAGGCCGAGGCTCAGGCCCAGCCGAAGAAGGGCTTGTTTGGCTGGGGCTCCAAGGCTCCGCAGCAGGATGCCGTCTTCAGGGGCGTGGGAACCTTCGCTTTTCTTCACCAGACCCCGAACTGGCCGGCAGAGGAAATCTGCCTCTCCTACGCCCTGTCAGAGCCGACCCTCGCCAGCGTGATCATCGACACCGCCGACTCGCGCGAGCTGGCGCGTCTCGCCGATGTTCCGGATCGCGACATGCCGCCCGGCATGCCGGCCCAGATCGAGATGGCGCGCGTGACCCAGGCTGCGGCCAAGTCCGCTTGACCCGGACGGGCGCGGCGCCTAGCTGAGAGCCTTCGAACAAAGGCTCCTTCCGTGACCGACGCCCCCACCCCCGACACCACCCACGATCCCGTCCACGCCTTCATCGGCCAGACAATCTCCGAACATCCGGTGGTGCTGTTCATGAAAGGCAATCCCGACGCGCCGCGTTGTGGCTTTTCCGGCCTCGTCGTCCAGGTGCTGGATCACCTGAGCGTGCCCTTCATCGGCGTTGATGTTCTCCAGGACGAGGCCCTGCGCGAAGGCATTAAGGCCTTCTCGGACTGGCCGACTATCCCGCAGCTCTATGTGAAGGGGGAGTTCGTGGGCGGCGCCGACATCGTGAAAGAGATGTTCCAGTCCGGCGAGCTCAAGGCCCTGCTGGACGAAAAGGGCGTCGAGCCGGCGTGAGACGGCCGCTTGAGCCGCGCGAGGACCGCGAGGTCTTCGTCGTCCCCCTGAGCGTCACCGACGCTGACATCGACGAGAACGGCCACGTCAACAATGTGGTCTATGTCCGCTGGCTGCAGGATGTGGGCACGGCCCACTGGATGGCCCGGTTCGACGCCGACACGCGCGGCAAGTGGTCCTGGGTCGCCTCGCGGCACGAGGTCGATTACTTCCGCGCCTTGCCGCCGGGGTCCAGCCCCGTCGCCCGCACCTGGGTCGGCGACCCGCAAGGCGCGCGGTTCAATCGCTACGTGCGCATCGAGAACGAAGACGGACAGCTCTGCGCTCAGGGCGTCAGCGAATGGGTATTGGTCGATCAGCAGACCATGCGACCCAGCCGGATTCCGCCGGGGATGATCGCGCCTTTCGCTCCGGACACTTGAACGGCGGCTGATCGGCAATAGCTACGGTTCCCGTTTCTCCCCCGGAACCCGCCATGAGCCAGCTCTTCTCCCCGATCCAGGTCGGCCCCCTCAGCCTCTCGAACCGGATCGCCGTCGCCCCGATGTGCCAGTATTCGGCCATCGACGGGGTCATCCAGCCCTGGCACGCCCAGCACCTGGGCCGCATGGCCATTTCGGGCGCCTCGGTCGTGATCGTCGAAGCCACGGGCGTCGAGGCCGCCGGCCGCATCTCTTGGGCCGACACGGGCCTCTATACCGACGAGCAGGAAGCCGCCTTCAAGACCCTGCTCGACGGCATCGCCACCTATTCCGACACCCCCATCGGCATCCAGCTGGCTCACGCCGGACGCAAGGCCTCGACCAATCCGCCCTGGATCGATCGCGGCGGCCCGGCGCCCGCCGACAACGCCTGGGAGACCTTCGCCCCCTCTCCTATTGCCTTCACCGATGGCTGGCACACACCGACCGAGCTGGATGAGGCCGGCATGGACCGCGTGGTCGAAGCCTTCGTTCAGGCGGCCCGCCGCGCAGACCGCGCGGGCTTCGCCCTGGTCGAGCTCCACGCCGCGCACGGCTATCTGCTCAGCGAATTCCTCTCTCCCATCTCCAACCAGCGCACCGACGACTACGGCGGCTCGCCCGAGAACCGCATGCGCTTTCCGCTGCGCGTGGCCCGCGCCCTGCGCGACGCCTGGCCCCGGACCAAGGCTCTCGGCGCGCGCTTCAACGGCTCCGACTGGATCGAGGGCGGCATCTCGATCGAAGAGGTACAGGCCTTCGGTAAGGCCCTGCACGCCATCGGCTACGACTATCTCCACCTCACGTCAGGCGGCAACGTCGCCAAGGCCTCCATCCCCGGCGGCGACCTCGGCTACCAGCTCGTCTTCGCCGAGGCGGTCAAACAGGCGGTCCCTGACGCCATCGTCATGGCCGTCGGCATGATTGTCACGCCTGAACAGGCCGAACGGATCGTCGCCTCAGGCCAGGCGGACATGATCGCCCTCGCCCGCGCCGTGCTCGACGACCCCGCCTGGGGCCATCACGCCGCCGCCGCCCTCGGCGCCGACCAACATCTGCCGAAGCAGTATGCCAGGGCGGGTAAGGCGACCTGGCCCGGATACGGCCATCTGCACGATTAAAGCAAAAAGGGCCCCGGATCGCTCCGGGGCCCTTTCTTGATCCTTGGGATCGTCGCGCCGCTTACGAGGCGTAGTATTCGACGACCAGGTTCGGTTCCATCTTCACGGCGTACGGCACCTCGGCCAGTTCCGGCACGCGGGTCATGCGGATGGAGAAGCCGCGATCACCGACTTCGAGGTAGTCGGGGATGTCGCGCTCCGACGACTGCTGGGCTTCAAGCACCAGAGCCATGTTGCGGGACTTTTCCTTCACCTCGACGACGTCGCCCAGCTTCACACGGTAGGAGGCGATGTTCACCTTCTTGCCGTTGACGGTGACGTGGCCGTGGTTGACGAACTGACGGGCGGCCCAGACGGTCGGGACGAACTTGGCGCGATAGACGATCGCGTCCAGGCGCTGCTCAAGCAGGCCAATCAGCAGCTCCGAGGTGTTGCCCTTGCGGCGAGCGGCTTCGTCGTAGGTCTTGCGGAACTGCTTCTCGGTCAGGTTGCCGTAGTAGCCCTTCAGCTTCTGCTTGGCCTTCAGCTGCAGGCCGAAGTCGGAGACCTTGGACTTGCGGCGCTGGCCGTGCTGGCCGGGGCCGTACTGGCGCTTGTTGACCGGGGACTTGGAACGGCCCCACAGGTTTTCACCCATGGCGCGGTCGATCTTGTACTTGGCGCTGTGGCGCTTCGACATACGTCGTCTCTCTATGCTGATGCGGCCCGGCCTCCCCGGTATTGGGAAGGCGATCTCAACGGCGGTCCACGCATCGTCCGTAATAGGACGCGCCCCGGGCTTGCGACCGGGGCGTGAAGGCGGGGCTTATGACGGCCCCTCCCTTGATTGTCAATCTTTGGCGGCTTCCTCGGCGCGACGCTGAAGCACCCGTCCGCGCCCCTTCGACAGGGCCACGATCATGCCGCGCAACATGCGGACTTCCTGCGACGACAGCCCCACGCGGTTCAGCATCGCGCGGATTGATCGCATCATCGTCGGCTTCTTCTCGGGCGGATGGAAGAAGCCGCCGTTCTCAAGCTCTGCTTCGAGGTGTCCGAACATGCCCTCGACCTCGGCCGCTGGCGCTGGCGGATCGGCTTGCCCGAAGATGTCGGGCGGCGCGCCGTCGACCGTCACCCGCCACTCATAGGCGTTGATCGACACCGCCTGGGCGAGGTTCAGTGATCGGTGCTTCATGTCCACCGGGATGGTCACGATCGCCTGGCACAGCACGAGCTCGTCGGTTTCCAGCCCCGTCCGTTCGCCGCCGAACAACAGTCCCGTCTTCAGCCCCTGCGACGCCTGCTGATGCAGGTCAGCAGCCGCCTCGCGAGGCGTCACGATCGGCATGCGCAGGCCGCGCGGCCGGCCCGTCGTGGCCAGCACGGTCTGCAGATCGGCGACGGCCTCTGAGACGGTCGGAAAGACTTTCAGCCCGTCGAGAATCCAGTCTGCCCCCGAGGCGGCGGCCCAGGCGCGCTCCTGCGGCCAGCCATCGCGGGGATTGACGATACGGAGCTCTTCCAGGCCGAAGTTCGCCATCACCCGCGCGACCGCGCCGATGTTCTCGGCCAGTTGCGGCTTGTCCAGAATGACGACGGGCGCCGACAGGCTCATGGCATTACAGGGAGAAGGTCAGGGTCGCGCTGAGACCCACAGGCCCGTAGACATAGCCGATGTCGGAGCTCAGATCGCGCGCCATGGCCGCAATGATGGTGCGACCGAGTCCCGAACCCTTGGGGGCATCGTCGCCGTTCTCGACGCCGATGCCGTCGTCCTCGACAATCAGCCGGGCGTTGGCCTGATCGACCTGCTCCAGGCGGACACGGATTTCGCCCCCCTGCCCGCCCGGATAGGCATACTTCACGGCATTGGTGACAAGCTCGGCCACGAGCACGCCGACTGCCACGGCGCGGTCGGTGGTGGTTTCGAGCGGTGCGGCCTCAACCCTTATCGAACAGGCGCCCGGACCCGAGCACAGCGACTGGGCCAGCTCGTCCGCCAGGCTTCCAAGATAGCCGTCCAGCGAGACCCGCATCATGTCGGCCGAGGTGTAGAGCCGCCTGTGAACCTGCGACACGGCCTCGATCCGGGCCTGGGTCGCCCGGAAGGCTTCCTTGGCCTGCGGATCCTCGATCGCGCGGCTCTGAAGGGAGATGAAGCTGGAAACCAGCTGCAGCGAATTGCCTACGCGGTGATTCACTTCGCGCAGCATCGCCTCTGCGCGATCGCGCGCGCGCGCAACCTCCAGATGGGCGGCCTCGGTGGCCTTCTTCATCCGGTCACGCTCGAGCGCATCGCTCAGCGCCGCTCGGAGCAGGGTCGTGAAATCCTCGTGGACGTCCTTGATGACGTAGTCCACGGCCCCCGCGCGGAGCGCCTCGACCGCGAGACGGCCTTCCTGGGCGCCCGTCACGTAGACGACAGGCGGCGCACCGCTGAGGGCCATGATTTCCGGCAGGACGTCGAGGCCGTCCCGTTCCGGCATGTAGTGGTCGAGGACGACGATATCGAAGCCGCCGTCGCCAAGCGCGGCCAGCCCGTCATCTCCTGAATGGACGCACGTCACCGCATACCCGTGCCGCTCGAGGTCCTTCTGGACAAGGCGACACAGGGCCGGATCGTCATCGATGTAGAGGAGCCGGACCGGCGCGTCCGTCATTCGATGTCCGGAGCCTGCATGACCGACAGGAAAAGGCCCAGCTGGCGGATCGCGTCGGCGAAGCTTTCGTATTCCACCGGCTTGGTGATGTAGACGTTACAACCCAGGTCGTAGCAGCGCTGGATTTCGACCTTGTCGTCGGTCGTCGTCAGAACCACCACCGGCGCCCGCTTCAGCCGGTCGTCGGCCTTGAGCTGCGCCAGGATTTCCGTGCCCTGCATGTCGGGAAGATTTAGGTCCAGCAGAACCAGCAGCGGCCCGTTCTGCTTCACCGAATCCGAGAAAAGATACTCCAGCGCCGACCCGCCGTCGGCAAAGTGGGCGATGTCGTTGGCGATGTTCGCCCGACGAATGTTCTTCTCGATCAGCTTGGCATGGCCGAGGTCATCCTCAACCATCACGATCTTCACCGCCTCACTCACGGGCCCCTCCATCCTCGGCAGACAGCCGTTTGGGCAAATTCACACTGAAAGTCGAGCCTTCTCCTAGGCTCGAAGATACGCCGATCGCGCCGCCGAG